>JALRFN010000403.1 GCA_023268425.1 Burkholderiaceae bacterium
ATGCGGCAGATGCGCGGCAACCCCAACGTGGTGTTGGCGGGTGAGACCATCCCGCAACTGTTTTGGAACGCGGTCGCCCAACGCGGCCCCAAGACCTGGATGCGCCAAAAAGACTTTGGCATTTGGCGCGCTTGGTCTTGGGACCAAGTTGCCCAAGAGGTCAGCGCCGTGGGCTACGGCCTGTTGGCCCTGGGCTTGCAGCCCCAAGAGCGCGTCTCGATTTTGTCCAACACCAATGTCGAGTGGGTCTTGAGTGACTTGGGCGTCTTGTGCGCCGGCGGCGTGTGCAACGGCATCTACCCCACCGACGCGGCTGAGCAGGTGGAGTACCTGTGCCAAGACTCCAGCAGCGTGGTGGTCTTTGTCGAAGACGAAGAGCAGTTGGACAAGGTCTTGGAGGTGCGCGAGCGCTTGCCCCAATTGCGCAAGATCGTGGTCTACGACATGGAGGGCTTGCGCGCCTTGCGTGACGAGCAAGTCATCAGCTTTGAGCAGCTGAAAACCTTGGGACGCGAACACAAACGTCAACACCCCCAACAGTTGCGCGAGCGCAGCGACGCCGTCAAGCCCGAGGACTTGGCGATTTTGATTTACACCTCAGGGACCACGGGCAAACCCAAGGGCGCCATGCACAGCCACGCCGGTTTGGTGTTCACGGCCAGGGGCTACAACACCTTGCTGGCGCAAGACGAGTCAGACGAGAAGATGTGCTTCTTGCCCCTGTGCCACGTGGCCGAGCGCATGGGCGGTGAGTACAACTCGCTGTACTGCGGCTCCAAGCTCAACTTTGTTGAAAACCCCGAAACCGTGCCCGAAAACGTGCGCGAGATCTCACCCACACAGTTTTTGGCCGTGCCGCGCGTGTGGGAGAAGTTTTATTCGGGCATCACCATCGCCATCAAAGAGTCCACCCGCCTACAGCAAGCGCTTTACGCTTGGGCGATTGGGGTGGGCAAGCAAGTCGCCGATTTGGTGCTGGCCGATCAAGTCGTGCCCTGGCACTTGAAAGCGCGCTTCGTCTTGGGCCGCTGGCTGGCCCTGGACAACGTGCGCAAGATGATCGGCATCCACCGTGCCAAATTTTTGGTCACCGGCGCTGCTCCGATTTCGCCCGAGTTGATTCGTTGGTATTTGGCTTTGGGCGTGCCGATGTTTGAAGTCTGGGGCATGACCGAGACCTGTGGCCTGTCCACCAGCAACAGCCCCCAAGCCATCAAGCCCGGCTCGATTGGCCCCGCAGCGGGCTACAACGAGGTGCGCGTTGACGACCGGACGGGTGAGTTGATGGTGCGCGGGCGCAATGTGTTCATGGGCTACCTGAACCTGCCAGAAAAAACCGCCGAGACGATAGAGCCTGATGGCTGGCTGCACACCGGCGACGTGGGCAGCGTCGATGAACAAGGGTTTTTCCGCATCACCGACCGCATGAAAGACATCATCATCACGGCTGGTGGCAAAAACGTCACGCCCAGCGAGTGGGAGAACGAACTCAAGTTCAGCCCCTACGTGACCGATGCCGTGGTCATTGGCGATGCCCGCCCTTACTTGGTGTGCATCGTCATGATCGACCAAGAAAACGTCGAAAAATATGCCCAAGACCACGATGTGCCCTTCAGCAACTACGCCAGCTTGACGCGCGCACGCGAGGTCCAAGATTTGATCCAAGCCGAAATTGACCAAACCAACGCGAAGTTTGCCCGCGTCGAGCAAATCAAGAAATTCTTCTTGCTCGATGTGCAGCTGACCGCCGAGGACGAAGAACTCACGCCGACGATGAAACTCAAACGCAAATTGGTGCAAACCAAATACGCTGAAGCCATCGAGGCCATGTACCGTTGATCATTCACCCCAACCACTAGGAGACAAACATGAAGATCAAACAAAGCCTGGTTGCACTCACCGCAGGTGCCGCAGCCACCATGGCCTTGGCCACCCAAGGCGTCAGCGACACCACCATCACCTTGGGCTCGCTGCAAGACTTGTCTGGGCCGATTGCGGGCTTTGGCAAGCAGTTGCGCTTTGGCATGGAAATGCGCGTCAACGAGATCAACGAGCAAGGTGGCATCCATGGCCGCAAGATTGACCTCAAGTTCGAGGACATGCAATACGACCCGAAGAAGGCCGTCATTGCCGCACAGAAACTCGTCAACCAAGACAAGGTCTTTGCGATGTTGGGCAACCTGGGCACGGCCGTCAACATGGCCGTGATGCCCTTGGAGTTTTCCAAAGGCGTGATCAACTTCTTCCCCGTGACGGCTGCACGCCAAATGTACGAGCCCTTCCACAAGCTCAAGTTTGCCTACGCCACGCCGTAATACGACCAGATGCGCATCTTCGCGGGCAAACTGGCCAAAGAAAAAGGCGCGCAAAAGGTTTGCACCATGTACCAAGACGATGACTTCGGTTTGGAGGTCATGAAGGGTGCTGAGGACGGCTTGAAGGACTACGGCATGGAAATGGCCGTGAAGACCAGCTTCAAACGTGGTGCCACCGACTTCTCGTCGCAAATGCAAAAGATGGCGGCTGAAAAGTGTGACATGGTGATCATGGGCACCATCATCCGCGAGACCATTGGCGGCATTGCCACGGCGCGCCGCTTGGGCTTTAACCCGGTGTTTTTGGGTTCTTCGGCTTCATACACCGACTTGATCCACAAACTGGGCAAGGGCGCCATGGACGGCTTCTACTCGACCATGAGCACCAAGCACCCCTACTTGGATGACGCCTCGCCCAACGTCGCTCGCTGGGCTTTGAAATACAAGACGGCCTTCAACGAAGACCCCACCGTGTTCTCAGCCTATGGCTACAACATCGTGGACATTTTTGCGCAAGCCGCAGACCGTGCGGGCAAAAACCTGAACACCGACACCATGGTCAAAGCCTTGGAGTCCACCGTGGTCGAGCCCGACATGTTTGGCAGCGCCAAAATGACCTTTGGCCCCAAGAAACGCTTGGGTACATCTGAGACCCGCTTGTCGCAGTTGCAAAACCAACGCTGGGTCGTGGTCGGCGATTACACCAGCCTGAAAAAATAAGCCAGCAACGCGATTGACCTCTGTTTCATCTGTGGACTTGGGCCGCTGCGACGCAGCGGCCCTTTTTTCTTCTGGCGGTATGCTCACGCCATGCCCCGCATCGAAGTCAAAGTCAAACCACAAGCCCGCGCCAGCAGCCTGACGCCGCCCGCAGATGGCGAGACGCTTTGGCACGCACAACTCAAATCACCGCCCGTGGACGGCAAGGCCAATGCCGAGTTGATTGCCTTGGTGGCCAAACACTTCGCTTGCCGCAAAGCGGATGTGTCGATCAAGCTCGGCGGCAGCGGACGGACAAAACTGATCGACGTTGCAGACTGAGGTCAAGGCCAAGCGCGCAGCCTGACCCCTGTCGCTGGGCCAATCGGCTCCAGCACAGACGACGCGTCTGTCAAGACATGATGTAAGCGCCGCTGCCCGTGGCCATGAGCTTGCCATCGGCACCGCGAAACTCCATGCGGGTGGAGCCGACCCGCGAGCCCAGGCGCAAGACGTCGGCGCTGAGCTCAAAGTGCGCGCCCACGCCGGGGCGCAGATAGTCGATGCGCAAATCGATGGTGCCCAGCTTCATGAAGCGTTTCATGCGCTGCTCCACCGGCTCGTCCAGGTGCCGTGCGCCCACCGCCGCCATGATGGCGATACCGCCCAAAGCGTCCAAGCACGCGCTGATGACACCGCCGTGGATGCGCTGGTGCAAGTAATGCCCAATCAGGTCTTCGCGCATGGGCAAGCGGGCGGTGACGCGATCGGGCTTGATTTCAGCCAGTTTGATGCCCAGCACTTTGTTGAAGGTGATTTTTTCCTCAAAGAGGTCGGTGACTTCGCGGATGAAGGGCAAGTCGAGTTCGGTCGGTATGGCAGTGGTTTTGATCATGAGCGCATCAGGTGAAAGCCCACCCAGCCCAGGGGCTGAGGTGGGAGGGCCGCTCAAAGCCAGCCCATTTGTTTAGCCGCCAATTCTTTCATGATTTCCTCGGTGCCACCGCCAATCGCGTTGACTTTGACTTCTCGGTAAATGCGCTCGCTCTTGGTGCCGCGCATGAAGCCCATGCCGCCCAAAGTTTGCACCGCCGCGTCGGCACAAAAGGCCATGGTGGTGGTCGCCTGGTTTTTCAGCAAACACACCTGCGCCACCCACTCTGGCGTTTCTTGGCCGGTGGTGTCGATGTGCTGCGCCAGTGCGGCCAACCAATGCTCGGTGGCCTGGATGCGCATTTGCATGTCGGCCAACTTGTGGCGCACGACCTGGTGTTGCATCAAGCGCATGCCGAAGGTCTCGCGTTGACGCGCCCAATCCAAGGCTTCGTCCAAGGCGCATTGCGCCGCGCCCAGGCAGCCTGCGGCCAGCACCAAGCGCTCGCCGTTGAAATTGGCCATGATCTGGCGAAAGCCTTGGTCTTCTTGACCGAGCAAGTAGCGCGCCGGCACCCGCACGCCATCAAAGCGCAGGTGCGCGGTGTCTGAGGCATGCCAGCCCATTTTCTCCAGCTTGCTGCGCGACAGGCCCGCCACGTCGCCGGGCACGGCGATCAGCGAGACGCCGCGCGCGCCTTTTTCGCCAGTGCGCACGGCCACCGTGAACCAATCGGCGCGCATGCCGGAGGTGATGAAGACTTTCTCGCCATCGATGACGAAGTCACCGCCGTCGCGGCGCGCCGTGGTGCGCAAGTTCGCCACGTCGGAACCGCCCGAGGGCTCGGTGATGCACAAGGCCGCGATGCGCTCACCGCGCAAGCAAGGCGGGATGATTTCCTGCGCCACCGCGTCGCTGGCGAGTTTTTGCACCAGCGGCAAGGCGATGTTCAGCGAAAACAAACTCGCCAGCACGCCACCCGCGCCACTCACCCGCGCCAACACTTGGTTGACCGCCAAACGATCAGTCCAAGACGCCGGGATGCCGCCCACGCGCTCTTCGTAGCCCATGGCCAACAAACCCAGGGCGGCGGCTTGGGCATAGAGCTCGCGTGGAAAGCCCCGCGCCTCGTCCCAAGCATCGGCGTTGGGGGCGAGGACCTCGCGGGCAAAGCGCTCGACGGTGTTGAGCAAATCAGCATCGGCAGGCAGTTGGGTCAATTGGCTCATGGTCTTTACTCCGTGGTCGCGGCTTCACGCGCTTGCATTTGCACCAAGACTTGGCCAGGGCTCACCTGTTGACCTTCGCTCACCGCCACTTGGCCGACCACACCGTCGGCGCTGGCATAAACGCTGTGCTCCAGCTTCATGGACTCGATCACCAACAAGGTGTCTTTGGCCTTGACCGCATCACCCGGCTTCACCAGACAACGCAAGACCTTGCCGTTGCAGGGCGCGCGCGTCACGCCATCGCCGCCGCGCGAGGCGCCGCTGGCCTGTGAGACCATGGCTTGGTCGTGCAAGCTGCACTCCACCCCCGCGTAGGGGCCGCTCATGAACTGCGCGTGCCAAGCCCCGTCGTCACCACGCGCCCAACGCAATTCGCCTTCGTGCGAGAGGCCATCACCCGCGGTGGTCCAGCGGGCGCGCAACTGCCCACGGCGGCCTTCAGCGTGGCTGGCGCGCAGCGACACGGAGAAACTGTGGCCGTCCACCACCACGTGGTGTTGTGCTGGCCCGGTCATCTGCCACTGCCCTTGCAGACGTTGCTCGCCGTGCAACCACGTCAAGGGACGCGCATAGGGCAAGCCCATGCGGTGCCCCTGTGAACGGCCCTGCACGTCCACCAGCAAGGCCGCCATCACCCGCGCTGCCTCGCTTTGTCTTTGGGTATCGGCGAGCAGGTCTTGGGCATGGGCTTGCAGCCAAGCGATGTTGATGTCGGCGGCACGCACGTCGGGCTGCGCCAAGATCCGCGTCAAAACCGCGCGGTTGGTCGGCAAGCCCAAAACCGCCGTCTGGCTCAAGGCTTGCTCCAAGTGACGCATGGCCTCGGCGCGGTCTGCGCCGATGCCGATCCATTTGCCAATCATGGAATCAAAGTACGGGCTGACCACCCCACCCAGGTCCATGGCGTGCTCCAAGCGCAAGCCGGCGTGCAGCGCGGGCGTCACCACATCGGCCAGCGTGCCGGTACGCGGCAAAAAGGCATCGTCCTCGGCACACAGGCGTGCCTCGATGGCGTGGCCAGACCAGCGCACCTGGTCTTGGCTCAAGGGCAGCGGTTCACCCTGCGCGACCTTCAACTGCCAGGCCACCAAGTCAATGCCCGTGATGGCCTCGGTGACCGGGTGTTCCACCTGCAGGCGGGTGTTCATTTCCATGAAATAAAACGCGGCATCGCCACCGTCGCCGGGGATGTCGGCCAAAAACTCCACGGTGCCCACGCCCACATAGCCTGCGGCCTGGGCCAAGCGCACCGCCGCTTCGCCCATGCGTGTACGCAAAGCCGCATCGACCACCGGGCTGGGCGCTTCTTCAAACACCTTTTGGTGGCGCCGCTGCAAGGAGCACTCGCGTTCACCCAGGTGAATGGCGTGGCCATGCGCGTCGGCCACCACTTGCAACTCGATGTGGCGCGGGTTCAGCAGCGCCCGCTCCAGCAAGACATCGGCACAGCCAAACGCCGTCGAAGCTTCGGAGCGCGCCGAGGCCAAGGCCGCGGCCCACTCACTGGGTTCGCGCACCAAACGCATGCCACGTCCACCACCACCGGCCACGGCCTTGATCATGATGGGATAGCCCATGGCCTGTGCGGCGGCTTGCAACGTCTCGTCCGCCTGGTCATCGTCAGAGTAGCCGGGCAAGCACGGCACCGCGTTCGCCATCGCCAAGCGCTTGGCTTGGGCTTTGCCACCCAGCGCGCGCATGGCCTCGGGCGGTGGCCCCACCCAGATCAAACCGGCATCCAAAACGGCTTGCGCAAAGGCGTCGCGCTCGCTCAAAAAGCCGTAGCCTGGGTGCACCGCGTCGGCACCTGCGCGCAGTGCTGCAGCGACCACCCCCGCCACGTCCAAATAGGCGGCGGTTGGTGTCGACCCATGCAATTGAACCGCTGCATCGGCCATGCGCACGTGTGCCGCGTCTTCTTCACCCTCGGTGTAGGCGGCAACGGTGCGCATGCCCATGGCTTGTGCGGTGCGTTGAATGCGACAGGCGATTTCGCCTCGGTTGGCGATGAACAAACACCGAATGGGGCGCGCCGCCATCTCAACGCTCCCGACGCTTGGCAATGCCCATGAGCTTGGCCAAGATGCCCATCATGACCTCGTCAGCACCGCCGCCGATGCTGGCCAGTCGACCATCGCGGTAGTGGCGCGCAACCTTGTTTTCCAGGGTGAAGCCCATGCCACCCCAAAACTGCAAGCAGGTGTCGGGCACGATGCGGCTCAGCCGCCCGGCTTTGAGCTTGGCCATGGACGCCAGTTCCAAGACGTCGTCACCGTTGAGGTACATCTCACAGGCGCGGTAGGTCAAGGCGCGCAGGGATTCGATCTCGGTCTTCATCTCGACCAGTTTGAATTGCACCCACTGCTGATCGGCCAGGGTCTCGTTGTACATCTTGCGCTCTTTGGCCCACTCGATCGTCCAATCGACCGTGTTGGTCAGCGTTTGCAAGGCGCTGGCCGCCGCCCACAAGCGCTCCTCTTGGAACTGCTGCATTTGGTAGATGAAGCCTTGGCCCTCGTGACCAATCAGGTTGCGCTGTGGCACGCGCACCTCGTCGAAATACAGCAACCCCGTGTCGGACGAGTGCATGCCGATCTTGCGGATTTTTTTGCCGATCTCGATGCCTTTGCGCAGCTTTCCGTTTTCGCGCATGGGCACCACAATCAAGCTCTTGTTTTTGTGCACCGGGCCTTCGCCCGTGTTGACCAACATGCACATCCAATCGGCCTGCAAGCTGTTGGTGATCCACATTTTTTGGCCAGTGATCACATAGTCGTCACCGTCTTTGCGCGCGTAGGACTTGATGCCCGCCACGTCGCTGCCCGCCGCCGGTTCGCTGACCCCAATGCAGGCCACCATGTCGCCGGCAATCGCAGGGGCAAGGTATTCGGCGCGCAATTCGTCAGAGCCGTACAGCGCCAAGGCGGGCGTGGCCATGTCCGTTTGCACCCCAATGGCCATGGGCACACCACCGCAGTGGATGTGGCCCAAGGTCTCGGCCATGGCGCAGCTGTAGCTGTAGTCCAATCCCGCGCCGCCAAAGGCCTCGGGCTTGGTCAGGCCCAGCAAGCCCAACTTGCCCAAGCCCTTGAAGACCTCGTGGGCGGGGAAGATTTCGGCGTCTTCCCACTCGTCCACGTGGGGGTTGATGTGTTCGTCGATGTAGCGCTTGAGCGTGGCCTGCATTTCCAGGTGCTCGTGGGTGTACAACATGCGGGTCTCCTTGTTTCCTTGGTCAGTGTTCACATGCGGGCGACGCCAAAGCCTGCAGGGCGAACTTGCCGCCGCTTGGCCTGCGCGACCATGTCCAGGCAAAAGCCAATCACATCGCGGGTGTTGCGCGGGTCGATGACGCCGTCATCCAGCATCAAGCCTGAAGTCACCCAGACGCTGGATTGGGCGTCGAACATCGCCACGATTTGTTCGTATTGCGCCTGCATCGCGGCTTCATCCAAAGCGATGCCTTTGCGCTTGGCCCCGGCCTCCGCAACGATGCGCATGGTCGTGGCCGCTTGCTCACCGCCCATCACAGCAGTCTTGGCGCTGGGCCAGCTGAACAGCAATTTGGGGTCGTAGCCACGGCCACACATGCCGTAGTTGCCCGCGCCAAACGAGGCGCCGCACTGCACGGTGAACTGCGGCACGGTGGCTGAGGTCACGGCTTGAATCATCTTCGAACCGTGCTTGATCATGCCGGCTTGTTCGCTGTCTTTGCCCACGATGTAGCCGGTGGTGTTTTGCAGGTAAATGATGGGTTGCTGCAATTGGCACATCTCATGGATGAAGTGAGTGGCCTTGTTGGCGCCGGCCACGTCAATCGGCCCGTTGTTGCTGATCAAGCCCACTGCGTGGCCGCGCCAGTTGGCCTGCGCGCAAATCGTCGCCGCGCCATAGGCTGACTTGAACTCCAACAGGCGTGAGTCGTCGACCAGACGCAGCATGACCTCGCGCATGTCCACGGGCTCGCGGTAGCTGGCGGGCATGACGCCCAGCAACTCTTGGTGGTCAAACCGCGGTGGTTTGACCTCAGCCAGTGGCAGGTCTTGTTCTCGAAAAGCCTGCCATTGACCAACCACCTCACGGGCGATGGCGATGGCC
The DNA here is from genome assembly GCA_023268425.1 of Burkholderiaceae bacterium. GTDB lineage: Bacteria > Pseudomonadota > Gammaproteobacteria > Burkholderiales > Burkholderiaceae_C > RS62. The sequence continues at coordinate 9,216 of JALRFN010000403.1, forward strand.
TCGCGGTCGTCCTCGGCCAGGTACTCGCCCAAGCCCGAGACCGTGGTGTGCATTTCAGCGCCCCCCAATTCTTCCTCGGTGGCGATTTCGCCAGTGGCCGCTTTGAGCAATGGCGGCCCGGCCAAGAACGCACGCGATCGGCCGCGCACCATGATGACGACGTCGGACAGGCCTGGCATGTAGGCGCCGCCCGCTGTGCCCGAGCCGTGTTGGATGGTCAGCACCGGTAAGCCTGCTGCCGAGTGGCGCGCCAGGTTTTTGAACAAACGACCACCTTGCACAAAACCCTCAACCCGGTAGCGCATCAGGTTGGCGCCAGCGCTTTCCACCAAGTGCACAAATGGCAACTTGTTGTCCAGCGCAATGTCCTGGGCGCGCAAGATTTTCTCCAGGCCCATGGGCTGGATCGCCCCGGCGTCAATCCCCGAGTCGCTGGCCACGATCATGCAGCGCACCCCTTGGATGAAGCCAATGCCCGCCAGCACCCCGCCCCCAGGCGTGGACTTCTCGGGGTCTGGGTGATCGCACAAATAGCCAGCAAACTCTGAGAGAGGCAAGTAAGGCGCGCCCGCGTCGACCAGCAAGGCCACACGCTGGCGCGGCAACAACTGACCGCGCTTGTCAAACATCGCTTGTGCCTTGGCCGACTTGGCCGCAGCGCGTTCGCGCAAAGCCTCGCCCACCGCCAGGGCGTCGCGCATGGCGGCTGCACGTTGCTGCCCCGCCTCGCTGCCTGCCGCCCACATGGATTCAAACCGTTCCATCTTGTCCTCCGCCCGTTTCGGGCTCTGGTTCATCGTGCAGCCACATCACCATGACCGCGTCGGCGAGTTCATCCAAACTGGCGCTGCCGCGGGCATCAAACCACTTGATGGTCCAATTCAGCGCGCCAAACAAAAACAAACGCACCAAGCCCACGTCGCCACGCAGGCGGCCTTGCGCCTTGAGGCTTTGCAGCAGCGGCGTCCAATGGCCCTCGTAGGCGTCTTTCAAGGCGTTGATGCCTTTGGTCTGCGTGGGTTTGAGCACCCGCCACTCTTGCAGCATCACGGGAATGAAGTCACTGCCAGGGCCCCACAACACGTCCAAATGCGTGCGCACCAAGGCGCGCAATTGCCTTGCTGCAGATTGGTCCTGCACCTGTTGGGCGGTCGCTTGTACGCGAGCCAAACCGTCGCGCATGCCGTCTTCCATCACCGCCACCAACAAATCGGCCTTGCTGCCAAAGTGATAAAAGGGCGAGCCAGACTGCATGCCCACCGCCGCAGCGATGTCGCGCGTGGTGGTGGCGTCGTAGCCGTGTTGACGAAACAGCTTGGCCGCTGCTCGCACCAAATCGCGGCGGCGATTGCCGTCGTCGCGCTGCTCAGCGGTCTTGGGTGGGCGTCCTCGCGGACGTTTGGGCGCAGGATTCAGCGCCAACACTTTGACTGTCATGCGTGGCAATATACCCAGCCGATTTATTTTCAACAAGCATGCGCTTGGTGAAAATCATCACCCAGGTGACAGCACGCGACCCAAGGTGATCTCAGACCCGGCGGCTGTGCAATTGGCTCTCAATGCGACCAGGATTTATTGATTCTTTGGTACTCATATTGCAAGATGGCGTGACTTTTTCAACGCCCAAAAGCCCCAAAAGTTCACAGCACCATGCCCAAGCCCCGGCCCGAGCGCCCCAATTCGAGACGCGAGAACAGCAAGTCCAAACTGGACTGGCTGGAAGTTGCCTATGCAGCCGCAGTTGAGGGCGGCATCACGGCAGTGGCCATCTCGCCGCTGGCCAAGCGACTGGGGGTGACCCACGGCAGTTTTTATTGGCATTTCGCTGACCAAGCGGCCTTGCTCAAGGAACTGATCGAGCGTTGGTACAGCTATGAGCGCAGCACGGTGCAGCGCCTCAGCGAAATCCACAACGGCGAACCCCGCGACGACCTGCGTGAGATTTTGCAAAACGCTTTGGGTGACATGAGCTCCGAGCGGGTACGTTTTGAGTTGGCTTTGCGCGACTTGGGGCGACGTGACCCGGAAGTGGCGCACATGCTGGTGCAAGTCGATGCCGAACGCACCCAGTTGTTTGCGCGTCAGTTCACGCGCATCGACCCCGACACCGCACAAGACCGCGCCGTGCTGCTGTATCTCGCTTTGGTGGGCGCCTTCAATGCGCTGTGGCGCTCCAACACGTCTAAGACCTTCCAGCGCCACCTGATGGACGTGATCCAACGCCTCGCCATTGACGCGACCACTTCACCCTAAGCTGTAACCCTCGCCGCATGGCAGCGTATAGCCCCGAGTGCCCGGCAACACGCGGGCTGGACTTGATGGGGTTTGAGCAGAATGATTCGATGGAATTGGCGCACCGCGCTGTGGGTGCTGTTATACGTGGTGGTCGTGGTGGCGCCTTTGGTCGGTGGTGTGCTGAACCTCGCGCATGGGCGAGGGTTTTGGCTGAATTTTTCCATCGCTCTGGGCTTTGTGTCGCTGTCAATGTTTGGGGCGCAATTGGTCATGGTCTCGCGCCTGGCCTTTGTCGCGCAACCCCTGGGCATGGATGGCGTCTTGCGCTTTCACCGCCAAATGGCTTATGTCGCGACCGCCTTCGCGCTGGTGCATCCGGTGATTTTGTTCCTGCTTGATGCCAAGTACTGGCCGCTGCTCAATGTTTTCACCTCTCCCCTTCGAGCCAAGTTTGCGGTCGCGGCTACTGTGGCCTTGATCGCCTTGATGTTGATGTCCATTTTTCGGCAGCGCCTGGGTTTGAAGTACACCACCTGGAAGCTTTGGCATTGGTTGTTGGCTTTGGTGGTTTTGGGTGCTTCACTGGCTCACGCCGCGTTGGTGAATTACTACCTGCAAGACCCCACCGAACAAATGATTTGGTTAGGCCTGAGCGCCTTGTTTGTTGGCGTGGCGGTTTGGATGCGTTTGATCCACCCCCTGCTGCGCTGGCGCCGCCGCTGGCGTGTGGTCGCCGTCACCCCGGCTGAGGCTGGCTGCACCACACTGAGCTTGGAGCCCCAACATCGCGGTTCGCGCTTTCGCTTTGAGCCTGGCCAATTCGCCTGGATTGCCGCGCGCCGCTCGCCGTTTTCCTTGACTGACAACCCCTTTTCAATCAGCAGCAGTGCCGAGCACCCCGAACGCATCGAGTTCACCATCAAGTCGCACCAGGGCTTCAGCGCCGAAGTGGCCCAACTGCAAGTCGGCGAAACGGTGACTTTGGACGGCCCGCATGGTGGCTTTGTGTTGAACGCCCCTGAGCCTGACGCCCCGCTGGTGTTCGTCGGCGCCGGGGTGGGCGTGACGCCCTTGCTCAGCATGTTGCGCACCCTGGCCGATCGACAAGCCACACCAGCCTGTCACCTGTGGCTCGCCAACCGCGACGCCAAGGCCGTGATCGCGGGCGAAGCGATTGAAGCCTTGCGCCCACGCCTGCCCAAGCTGCAGATCGTTCACGCCATCTCGAATGGCGTGGGCGATCAACGCGGCCAGCGCATCGACGCCAACTTCATCGACCGCCATTGGCCTGCCGATGGTGATCGCGCCTCTTTCTACATCTGCGGCCCAGACGCCTTCATGGACGCGGTGGAAGCCGCCTTGCGATTGCGCGGCGTCCCCGAGCAACACATTCACAGCGAACGCTTCGCGATGGCTTGAGCATGAAAAAAAACAAAGCACCCAAACCCGTTCCAGTCGCCGCGCTGGTCGCCATCATCACCCTCATCGTCTTGGCCTTGAGCATCACGTGGTCAGCCATCATGTGAACGTCGGCGGCACTTGATGCGGCGATGGCCCACACCCTAGGATGCGCCGCATGAACCGCACAACAGCACCCATCGCCTGCTTGGCTGCGAATGTGGCCACACGCACACAAGCGTCCAACTACCCCGAACCGTTCAAAAGCCAAATGCACGGCCGCAGCAAACGCGCGCTGGGCGATGCCTTTGGATTGGTCAACTTCGGCGTCAACCTGACCACCCTGGCCCCTGGCGCGCGCTCGGCCTTGCGTCACGCCCACGCCAAGCAAGACGAGTTCATCTACGTACTCGCTGGCTCACCGACTTTGATCACCAACGCCGGGGAAACCCGGTTATCACCCGGTATGTGTGCGGGCTTTCGCGCCGGTACCGGTGACGCCCATCACTTGGTCAACCTGGGTGCAGAGGAAGTCCTCTACCTGGAAATCGGTGACCGCACACCGGGCGAGCAAACGACCTACCCCGATGACGATTTGCAAGCCACTTACAACGCCTCAAGCCAAACCTGGGGCTTCACGCACAAAGACGGTCGGGCCTATTGAGCGGGCTTGTCCCGCGGTGCACCCGCGCTGAGCCTAAATCCGACGGTTGGATACGCCCCAGTGGGCGATGTTGGGATGAGCTGGCAAGGCGTGACAACGCGGCTGGCTCCTGCCAGCAAGAAGGAACAACGCGGCCAGCACGTTCCAGGCTGCTCCATGGGTTGCATCGCGACGTCACCCATGAGGTGAGCCGCGTCGCGCTCAAGCAGGCCTGCATTCATGGGCCTGATCAGCGGAAATTGAGCGATCAAATGCCTGATTTAGGCTGAGTTCACCTCAGCCTGGCCACCGCGTGGTGGCGGCGTGCGGCTGGGGTGAGCTGGCGCTCAGAGCTGACTGAAGTCAGGTTTGCGCTTGTCCAAAAACGCCGAAAAGGCCTCTTTGGCCGCTGGCGCCAGCAGCAGGCGTTTGAACACCTCGCCTTCGTCGGTCATGACTTGCAAGGTTTGCGCTTGCTGCGGCGCTTTCATCAAGCGCTTGGACTGCATCAAGGCGTCCAAGGGCTTGGCGGCCAAACGCGTCGCCATGGCGTGCGCATGAGCGTTGGCTTCTGTGGGCGGCACCACCGCGTTGACCAAGCCCACCTCCAAGGCGGTCTCGGCACTGAAGGGGTCGCCCAACAACAAAGCCTGAGCCGCTCGCTTGTGGCCCATCAACTGCGGCAACAGCAAGCTGGACGCTGCCTCTGGGCACAAACCCAGATTGACGAAAGGCAAAGCGAACATGGCGTTGTCACCGGCCACCACCAAATCGCAATGCAGCAACAAGGTCGTGCCCACGCCCACCGCCGGGCCGCAAACCGCCGCCATCAAGGGTTTGGGAAAGGCCGCGATGGCGTGCAAAAAGCGATGCACGGGCGCCTCTGCGCCCGCAGGCGGGTTGTTCAAAAAGTCGCTGATGTCGTTGCCTGCGGTGAACACCGCTTCATGACCTTGCAGCACGACAACGCGTTGCGCTGGGTCTTGCGCCGCTTCGCTCAGCGCATCGGCCATGGCGGCATACATCTCGGCGGTCAAGGCGTTTTTCGAGGCCACGCGATTCAGGGTCAGGGTGGTCACACCGCCTTCGCTGTGTTTCATCACATCGCTCATGTTGTTCTCTCTGTTGGTCTGCTGGGGTCGGGTCAATGGGTTTGGACGTAGCGGGTGCCTGGTGGCGGCGGGTCATTGGGCGGGCCAGCAAAGCATTGGGCATTGGCCATCCAGGTTTGCGCGACCGCGCCGCTGACTTGCAAGGCCGTGTCTTGAACGTGTCGGGTTTGCGTGACCACACGCGCAAAGTCCACCGCCGAGCCGCTGATGCGGTTGTCGTCTTGGGCCTCGCCATAGGTCCACTCGGCCCCCGAAGGCGCGCTGAGCACCAACTGAGGCATGGGCCCCGGCGGCGTTTGTTGGCGCGCTTGGAAGGTCCAAGCGAAGGTGTTGACGCCCAAGACCACGATGTTTTGGATGCGATCAGATTCCTCGCGCTCGACGCCTTTGAGGTCAAAAATGGCCTGGCTGTGTGCCCAGGTCTCCATTTGCCGGGCGGTGATGCTGGAGCGCGCCGACATGCTGGGGCCCGCCCACTTGAGGCGGGCTTTGGGGTCGATGTCGCGCCACAAGGGCAACATCGCATCCAAGTGTGCGCGCCAGGCGTCGCGCAAAGCAGCGCCGCGCTCGCTGATGGCTGCGTTTTCAACGGCGCGCATGCTGCCTTGGGCAATGCCTTGCATCATGGTGTTCAGCTCCGCATCAAAACGCGCCTCATCGACCCAAGACCAATGCGCCATGCGGTTCCAGTAGTGCAAGTGCACCATGACGTCGTTCACCGTCCATGACTTGAACTGCGTGCTGCGCGTCCAGTCGTCGGCGTGCAGGCTTTGCAGCAAGGCGTCCAACGTGGTGCACTCTTGGGCGAAATCATCGACTTGTTGCATGCCTCACTCCCGGTAGTACATGGTTTGGTGGGTACTGGCCAGACAGCGGCCATCGGCGCTCCACAACACGCCCGTCTGGTCTTGGAAACCGTCGTGCATGACTTGCGCCCGCGCCGAACCCAAGACAAAACCACCCGCGCAAGCGGCCAAGTCTTGCGCAGTGGCGTGGAAATAAACACCCATGCTGACCGTGCCAATCGGCACCCGTCTGGCGCGGCGCAACCACAGGCGCGGAAAAAACACGTCGGCGTAGGCCGTCAAAGACTGCAAATCGAGGGGGCGCGACTGGCTGTCGGCCATCCACACCAGGCTGTGGCTGTCGCCAGAATCGCTGTCGTCCCAATTCGCGGGCAAAGCGCCTTGCACGTAACGGATGTCGTAACGCTCAATCCACGCCACCGGCGGTTTACCCGACATCGGCGGCACTTGCTCGGCGCTGAGCACTGGCGGCATGCCCGCGTCTTGCGCGCGCAAGGTGCTGCGGCGATTGGCCGTCACGGCCGTGGCGGTGATGACCACCTCGTCGCCTTGGTACATGCTCAAGCACCAATGCTGGGTCGAGCGGTTGGTGCGCACCGCTTGCGCGTGAATTTCAAACGCGCCGTCGGCCACCGCGGCGCAAAAGTTGACGTTCAGCGCGGCGGGCTCGCCCAAGCGCTCGGGGTGCAACATCACCGCGTGCAACATCTGCGCTGCGGTCACACCGCCAAACGGTCCCACCATGTTGGCGTAGCCAGGGTGAGTACGGCCCAAAAATCGGCCCTCACCGAGGGCCTCAAAAGTCAAAGCTTGATCAAAAGGGTGCGTCGCTGGTCTCATTCACGTTGCCAAATTTGTGTGCGATAAAAAGGCCCCCAAAACCCGCGCACGCGCAAGCGCTTGCCGCCATCCAATGGCAGCAACTCCAAACGGTAGGTCTTGCCGTTGTTGGGGTCCAAGATTTCCCCGCCCACCCAAGCCTTGCCGTCTTCGCCCAAGCGGGCGCCTTCGATGATGGTCATGCCAATGATGGGTTGGTCTTTGCGCGCGTCGGTGCACAGGTCGCACACCGTGCGCGCGGGCTTGGCCGACAGGCCTTTTTCGACCTTGCCGCGCAAAACGCCGCCTTGATCTTCGATGCGCACCAAAGATTTGGCTTCGCCGCTGTCGTCGTCAATGGTTTTCCACAAGCCCACCGGCGTGTTTTGCGCCCAAGCCTGCGCACTCACACACAGCAAGGCACCCAGCATCCACTTGTTCATGCGCGTTCTCCTTTGATCAAGGGGGTGATTCACACGCCCAAAGCCGCATCGGTGTCCATCAACACCGCGTGGTCTGCCTGCATGGTGCGCAGCAAACCCGCTGTTTCAGGAAACAGTTTGGCGAAATAAAAGCGCGCCGTTTGCACCTTGGCGACATAAAACGCCTCACTGCTGCCCGCCGCGATGCGTTGCTGTGCCAGCTTGGCCATGCGCGCCCAGAAATAACCCATGACCAAATGCCCCACCAAGCGCAGGTAGTCCACCGCAGCGGCGCCCACGACATCGGCGTCGCGCATCGCGCGCATGCCCAAGCCCATGGTTTGCTCTTGCAGCTTTTGGCCCAACCACACCAGCGGCTGTACAAATTCGGCCATCTCGGGCGTGTCCTGCTCGGCCATGACCAGCTCGGTGACTTGCGCGGCGAATTTTTTCAAACTCTCGCCCTGGTTGCCCAAGACCTTGCGGCCCAACAAGTCCAGCGCTTGGATGGTGTTGGTGCCCTCGTAGATCATGTTGATGCGTGCGTCGCGCACAAACTGCTCCATGCCCCATTCTTTGATGAAGCCGTGTCCGCCAAAAACCTGCAGGCAGTGCGAGGTGGCCAGCCACGCGTTGTCCGTCAAAAATGCCTTCACGATGGGCGTGAGCAAGGCCAACAATTCGGCGCTCTCAGCGCGCACTGCGGCGTCCGGATGGGCGTGCTCGCGATCCAACAACTGAGCGGTGTACATGGCCAGTGCCCGGCCACCTTCAGCATAGGCTTTGGCGGTCAACAGCATTTTGCGCACATCGGGGTGCACGATGATGGGGTCAGCCGCTTTTTCAGGCGCCTTGGTGCCCGTCAGGCTGCGCATTTGCACCCGGTCTTTGGCATAGGCCAATGCGTTTTGGTAGGCCACTTCGGTCAAGCCCAAAGACTGCATGCCCACGCCCAAGCGCGCGCCGTTCATCATCACGAACATCGCGTTCAAGCCTTTGTTGGGCTCGCCAACCATGTAACCCGTCGCGTCTTCCAGGGTCATTTGGCAAGTCGCGTTGCCGTGGATGCCCATTTTTTCTTCCAGGCCGGAGCAGAAGATGCCGTTGCGCGCCCCCAAGCTGCCGTCGGCGTTGACCAAAAACTTGGGCACCACAAACAAGCTGATGCCTTTGGTGCCTGGCGGCGCATCGGGCAAGCGGGCCAAGACCAGGTGCACGATATTGGGCACCAAATCGTGTTCGCCCGCACTGATGAAAATCTTTTGTCCGCTCAATCGGTGGCTGCCATCGGCTTGCGGCTCTGCCTTGGTGCGCAACAGGCCCAAGTCGGTGCCGCAGTGCGGCTCGGTCAAGCACATGGTGCCGGTCCACTCGCCGCTGGTGAGCTTGGGCAAGTAGGTGTCTTTGAGGGCGTCGCTGCCGTGCGCGCGCAAGGCGCTGTAGGCGCCGTGGGTCAAGCCGGGGTACATGGTCCAGGCCTGATTGGCGCTGTTGAGCATTTCGTACAAGCACTGGTTGACCAAATGCGGCAAGCCCTGGCCCCCATAGGCCGGATCAGCCGACAAGGCGGGCCAGCCGCCTGCGCAATACTGCTCATACGCCGCTTTGAAGCCATCTGGGGTGGTGACCGCATGGCTGTTGCGATCGAGCATGCAACCCTGGCTGTCGCCAATCAAGTTGGTCGGGGCCACCACTTCGGCGGCGAACTTGTTGGCCTCTTCCAGAATGGCGTTCAAGGTGTCGACGTCCATGTCTTGGTAGTCGGCAATGGCCGCGTAGTCGGCTTGCACATCCAACAACTCGTGCAACACAAACTGCATGTCGCGCAGTGGCGCTTGGTAACTGGGCATGTTTACGCTCCCGTGTTCGGTGCGGCATAGGCGCGCACCAATTGATCAAAACCCTGCTGTGCCCATTGCACAGCCTCGGGCGCTTTCAAAAATCGATATTGATAGTGCAGACTCAAGACCAGGCCGTGGATCTTGAACGCCATCAAGGCCGCGTCGCAGTCCTGACGCAAATGCCCCAGGTTCACCGACTGCTGCACGGCTTTGCGCAAGGCGTTGAGCCAAGTCGAGACCGACTCGCTCAGGGCTTCGCGCACAGGCCCCTCTTGGGTCTCAAACTGCACCGCGCCGCTGGTGAACAAACACCCTTCCGCAATCTCGGCGTTGATGTGGTGGACCCAGTTTTCAAACAAGGTGCGCAAGCGTGGCAAGCCCCGCTCGTGCGCCATCGCCGGGTCGAACACCTCGGCGCGGAAACGCTCGTGATATTCCCAGACCACCGAGACCTGCAAATCTTCGCGCGAGCCGAAGTGGGCAAACACGCCCGACTTGCTCATGTGCATCATGTCGGCCAAGCTGCCGATGGTCAGACCATCCAAGCCCACACGTTTGGCCAAGACCAAGGCCGCTTCAACAATGGCCAACTTGGTCTGCTGACCCTTGTGAGAAGTGCGAGCTGATTTGTGAGGGGTGTGAACAACAGAGGCCATAGAGCACAGGCGAAACGCAAAAACGAACGACCGTGCTATTTTGCATCAAATTGACGCCAGGCGAACAAAACCCTGTGCCTGCGGATGGAATCAACCGCACCAGGCTGATGTGCAGAGGGGGCTCAGACCTGGCCTGAGCCGCAGAACGTCAGGCCAGCAACAAATCCAAGCTGGCCGCCAATTCATCGCCAGGCCGGCGTTTCCAGGCGCTGCGGCAGTAACGCAGCAATCGCCCTTGCACAAACGCCATCAAGGTCTCCGCGCGGATTTGTGCGGTCACTGTGGGGGTGGCGTCACCGCGCTGCGCCGCCAATTCGCGCCATTCCATCTTGAGCGAAGTCTCGACCTTGGCCATCAGCAAATCAATGCGCTCTTGCAAGCGCGTGTGCTCGTAAAGCAAAGCGTCGCCCACCATGACCCGCGCCATGCCGGGATTGGCTTGGGCGAACTGCAAGACCAGCGTGACCATGTGCTGGCAACGCACGCGGTGATCCGTTTCGCGTTCTTGCACCTGGTGAATCAAGCCCATGACGCTGTCTTCAATGAAGCCGATCAAGCCCTCGAACATTTGTGCTTTGGAAGCAAAGTGGCGGTACAAGGCCGCCTCGCTGACCGAGAGTTTTTTGGCCAGTGCCGCCGTCGTGATGCGCTCGCCCGCGGGGTCTTCGAGCATGGTGGCCAGGGCTTGCAATATTTCCAGGCGCCGCTGCCCCGGCTTGGGGCGGTGACGCTTGGGGCGCACCGTGGTTTCACTCAAGGCGTCCAACTCGTCGTCATCCATCTCGGGCATGTCGTTGTTCATGTCAGCTTCCTTCACGCGTGGATCATGGTGCCAAAGGCCTGCTCGCTGAGCACTTCGGCCAACAAAGCGTGGGCGACCCGGCCGTCCATGATGTGCACAGCCCCCACCGCTTCTTGCGCTGCGGCCAAGGCGCCCTGAATCTTGGGCAGCATGCCGCCGTAGATGGTGCCGTCGGCGATGTAGGTCTTGATGTTCTCACCGTTGAGTTCAGGGATCAAAGCCCCGGCCTTGTCCAGCACACCTGGCGTGTTGGTCAATAGCATCAATTTTTCAGCGCGCAGTGCCCGCGCCACTTCGCTGGCGGCCACGTCGGCGTTGATGTTGTAACTCTCGCCAGCAGCCCCCAAACCAATCGGGCTGATGACCGGAATGAAGCCCGCCGCCAACAAGCTGTGGATGACTTCCACGTGGACCTGCTGCACGTCGCCCACCAGACCCACGTCGTGGGTGATGTTGGGGTCGTCTTTGTCTTGCAAGCGCAGCGGCACGGCTTGCAACAAGCCGCCGTCGCGACCGCTCAAGCCCACTGCCTTGCCGCCAGCCACTTGGATCATGCCCACAATGGTTTGCTGAACCTCGCCAGCCAGGACCCACTGCACGACTTGCATGGTCTCGGCGTCAGTGACGCGCATGCCCTGAATGAACTCGCCCTTTTTGCCCAGGCGTTGCAGCAGGCTCTCGATCTGCGGGCCGCCGCCGTGCACCACCACCGGCAAGATGCCCACCTCGCGCAGCCGCACCACGTCCTGCGCAAAGGCCTGTTGCAGAGCCGGCTCGGTCATGGCGTTGCCGCCGTATTTGATGACCATGATCTTGCCTTGGTAGCGCTGAGCAAAGGCCTCAGACTGCGCCATCACGGCGGCCACATCCACGGGTGCTGGGTTGTTGGAGTCGGTCATATCGGTTTGCGAAGTGAGTGGTGACTGTTGTCGGTGCATCGATTGTGCACCAAGCCCGTGCCAGGGGTGTGACGGTCTGCGTGGCGGTTTGTCACCTCAGCCCAGGCGACTTACAGTACGTGCTGTAAGAGCCGCTCTTTGGCTCCAAGGAACCCCCATGGCCAACAAAAAACACAGCCCCAACACCGACTTGCCCGGCGGTTTCAACGCCCATGAGATCTGGATGGCAGGCTTGGGCGCTTTGTCCAAAGCCCAAGCCCAGGGCCAAAAAGCCGTCCAAGATTTGGTCTCGCAAGGCGAGAGTTTCCAGCAACAAGCCCAGGCGCAATGGAACGAAATGACCCAGCGCATGGTCAACCCATTCGCAGCGGCAGCCCCTGCGGTCAACAAACTGGAAGGCATTTTTGAGCAGCGCGTGGCCCAGGCCCTGCGCGCCATGGGCATGCCCAACGCCGCCGACGTGCGCGCCTTGCAAGAGGAAGTTTTGGCGCTGCATGCCCGCCTCGCCGCGCTGGAGGCGCAGATGGAGCCGACCAGCGTCCGTCGCGCCCCGGCCAAAGCTGCCCGCAAGTCCACCCGCGCACCCAAAGCCTGAGCCGCTGGCGCCCACCATGGCCTCTGCCCGCCCCACCAAACCCAAACGCCGCACCAAGGAGCGGGTCTTGGAGCACGCGCTGGCGCTGTACAACCGATTCGGCGAACCCAATGTGTCCATCAACGCGGTGGCCTCGGACATGGGCATCAGCCCGGGCAACCTGTATTACCACTACCCCAGCAAGGACGGGGTGACAGAGGCGCTGATCGTGCAACACGCCGAGCACATGCGCGCACTTCATGCGGCAGCCAGCGACGTTGGCGACATCGAATCCGCCTGGTTTTTCTTGCACACCTGGTTTGAGCGTGTATGGGCAGCGCGCTTTTTGTACCGCGATCAAAACAACTTGTTGATTAAGACCCGCGTGCTCGAAGCCACGCTGCGCGATTTGACGAACGCCAGCATCCAGGCCCTGCAGGACATGCTGCAAGCCCTGCACACCCAGGGCTGGACACCGCTGGCGCCACAGCACATGCCGCGCGTGGCACAAAACATGGCACTGGTCATCAACTATTGGCTCAGCTTTGCCTATGTGCGTGACCCGCGCCACGCGCTGGAACCCGAGTCCGAGCAAAACGCGGTTTTGCAGGGTGCACTCAACACCATGAGCCTGATGCTGCCCTACCTCTCAGGCCCAGCACAACAGCATTTGCAGGCGGTCATGGCGCATTACGCAACAGAGGCGCACTGAGCCTAAATCCGGCAGTTGATCGCTCGATTTCCGCTGATCAAGCCCGTGAATACAGGCGTGCTCACGCCGCCACTTTTTCCACCTCGACGGCGCAGTCGTAAAACACTGGCGCGCGACCCAGATCGGTCAGCTCGCTGGCCGAGGTCAATTCGTTGACGTTGGTGCCGTTCAAGCCCAGCTTGCGCCACCAGATGCTCAAGCCCACCACGACGCCCGAGCGCGCGCGCGCGCCCACTTCGGCCACACAGCGGTAACGCCCTCGGTCGTTGAACACCTCGACCACGTCACCACTGGCAATGCCGCGTGGCGCCGCGTCGTCGGGGTGCATCTCCAGCAGCGGTCGTTCTTCCATGGCCTGCAGGCTGTCGACGTTGACGAAGCTGGAATTCAAAAAATTGCGCGCCGGTGGCGAGATCATGGCCAGCGGGTGTCGCTCGTTGGGAGGGTCGATGTTGGCAATGACTTGCGGCAAGGGCTCCAAGCCTTGCTGCGCCAAGCGCTCGCTGAACATTTCGCACTTGCCCGAGGGTGTCGGGAAGCCCCCGTGCGCGAACGGGGCGTCGGGCACGGGCAATGAGACAAAACCTTGCTGCAACAACAAGTCAAACGGCACGTCGGCGTGGGCAAAGGCTTGGCGGCACAGGTCTTGATCGCTGTCTTGGAAGCCGGGTTCGCCAAAGCCCAAGCGCTTGGCCAACTGGCGAAAAATCTCGGTGTTGGGCTTGGCCTCACCCATGGGCTCAACGGCGGGCCGGTTCAACAACACATCGGTGTGGCCATAGCTGGCGTGGATGTCCCAGTGTTCCAGCTGTTGGGTGGCCGGCAAGACGTAGTCGGCATGGTCTGCCGTGTCGGTCATGAAGTGTTCCAAGACCACGGTGAACAAGTCCTCGCGTTTGAAGCCTTGCACCACGCGACGCGAGTCCGGCGCAATCGCGACGGGGTTGCTGTTGAAGACCACCAGGGCTTCAAGCCTGGGGCCGAAGTCGGCGCTGGCCTCGCGCAGCAAGTCGTGGCCAATGGTGGTCATGTTGACGATGCGATTGGGCCGCCCCGCCAAGCCCTTGGTGCGCAACTCGGGCTGCTCCAAAGCCGCCATCTGCTTGGGGAAACGCCCACTGTTGGACAGCAATGCGCCGCCGCCGACGTGCCGCCACGCGCCGGTGACCGCTGGAATGCACAAAATCGCGCGCACCGCGTTGGCCCCACCTTTAACGCGCTGCACACCGTAGTTGACACGAATCGCCGCTGGCTGGGTGGTGGCCACATCACGGGCCAGCGACCGCACTTGGGCCTCGCTGATGCCGCAGTAGGCCGCCACACGCTCAGCAGGCCAAGCCATCACCCGCTCGCGCAGCGCCGACCAACCCAGGGTGTGCTGCGCGACGTAGGCGTTGTCCACCCAGCCGTTGATCACACACTCGTGCAAGACCCCAAAGGCCAGGGCCGCATCGGTGCCGGGTCGGATGGCCAAGTGTTCGTGGCACTTTTCGGCCGTCTCGGTGCGACGCGGGTCAATGCAAATCAATTTCGCCCCGTCGCGCTTGGCTTGTTGGGCGATGCGCCAAAAGTGCAGGCTGCTGGTGATGGCGTTGCTGCCCCAAATCACAATGACCTTGGACTGTGCAAAGGTCTGCACCGGCATGCCGACGGTGGCGCCCAAGGTGTAGGTCAAGGCCGTGGCGCCAGCCGAAGCACAAATGGTCGCGTCCAACTGCGAGGCGCCCAAACGGTTGAAAAAGCGTGTGCACAAGCTACCGCCTTGCACCAGGCCCATGGTCCCCGCGTAGTGATAGGGCAGGATGGCGCGCGGGTCGCGTTGCGCAATGGCGTGCAGGCGTTGGGCGATGTCGTCCAACGCCTCGTCCCAAGAGACCCGCTGGAACTGCCCACTGCCTTTCGGGCCCACGCGCTTGAGCGGGTACAACACGCGATCGCGGTGGTAGAGCCGCTGGTCGTAGCGCGCGACCTTGGTGCACAAGACGCCGTCGGTCATCGGGTGAGCTGGGTTGCCCGCCACCTTGACCACACGGCCATCACGCACCGTGCTCAACAAGGAACAGGTGTCTGGGCAATCGTGCGGACAGGCGCCGGTGACAGTGGTTTCGCTGGAGGCCATGGCGTTCTCTGGGTTTTCAAACACAAGCGGCAGTGTCCAACAAATCACGCCACAATGGCATCACCCAACCGACACGGCCCAACAACAGCCCAGGCCTTCTTGCGGAGCACGATATGCACATCCTCGACGAAATCACCCAAGACCACGACGCACTGACCACCATTCGACGCGACATCCACGCCCACCCCGAGCTGTGCTTCCACGAGGAGCGCACGGCCGACGTGGTCGAAGCCGAATTGAAGCGCTTGGGATTGGAGACCCATCGCGGCTTGGGCACCACGGGTGTGGTCGGCGTCATCCGTGGCGCGCAAGGGCCTGGGCGCAGCATTGGCTTGCGCGCCGACATGGACGCGCTGCCCATGCAAGAGCTCAACACCTTCGCCCACGCCAGCCAGCACGCGGGCAAGATGCACGCCTGCGGCCACGACGGACACACCGCCATGTTGCTGGGTGCGGCGCGCCACTTGGCCAAGCACCGCGACTTCGCCGGCACGGTGGTCTTGATCTTTCAACCCGCCGAAGAAGGCGGTGGCGGCGCGCGCGAGATGATCAAAGACGGCTTGCTGGAGCGTTTCCCCATGGACGCGGTGTTCGCCATCCACAACTGGCCTGGCTTGCCGGTAGGCAGCTTGGCGGTGAGCAGCGGGCCAGTCATGGCCTCCAGCAATGACTTTCACATCAATGTGCAAGGCAAAGGGGCGCACGCGGCCATGCCGCATTTGGGTCTGGACCCGGTGCCGGTGGCCTGTCAAATCGTGCAGGCCTTTCAAACCATCATCACGCGCAACCTGCACCCCAACAACACGGCAGTGATTTCGGTGACGCAAATCAACGCGGGCACCACCACCAATGTCATCCCCAACAGCTGCGAGATGGCCGGTACGGTGCGCACCTTCACCTTGGAGGTCTTGGACCAAATCGAGCAACGCATGCGCGAGGTGGTGGCGCAGATCAGCGCCGCCTTTGGCCTGACCGCGAGCTTTGAATTCAACCGCAACTACCCGCCCACCATCAACCACGCGGCCGAGGCCGCTTTTGTGCGCGAGGTCGCTTGCGAGGTCTTTGGCGCCGACGCCGTACCAGAGCAAGTGCCCTCCAGCGGCGCCGAAGACTTCAGCTTTTTGTTGATGCAAAAACCCGGTGCCTACCTGTTCTTGGGCAATGGCGACGGCGACCACCGCAGCCCTGGCCACGGCGGCGGGCCGTGCATGTTGCACAACCCCAGCTACGACTTCAACGACGCCTTGCTGCCTTTGGGCACGCAGTTTTGGGTGCGCTTGGTGCAGCGCTGGTTGACTCAGGCCTGAAACCCAAGGCCTGAACAGCGCAGCGCTGCTCAGGCCGTCAGACGCAGAAACGCCGCTTCCACATCGGGCTCGGCGGTTTGCTGCAAGAGCGCGTCGGGCGCGCCATCAAAAATCACCCGTCCACGGTGCAAGACGATGATGCGATCGGCCCAGCGCGCTTCCTCACTCAAATGCGTGGTCCACAAGGTGGATACCCCCATGTCCGCGCGCAGTTGCAAGACCAATTGCATGAGTTGTTGGCGCGAGGCGATGTCCAAGCCCACGGTGGCCTCGTCCATCAACACCAACTGGGGCTGGTGCAAGACCGCCCGCGCCAGCTCCACCTTGCGCCGGTTGCCACCAGAAAGCGAACGCACCACCGCTTCACCTTGGTCAGCCAGCCCAACCGCCGTCAGACAAACCTGCGTGCGCTCGCGCAGCTCGGCGCTGGACATGCCGTGCAGGCGCCCGTGAAACGCCAAGTTGGCAGCCACGGACAAATCCAAATCCAAGGCCGTTTGCTGAAAGACCACACCGATTTGGGCCAAGGCCTGCGGCGCCTGTTGACGCATGTCCGCGCCCAACACTTGAATGCTGCCGGCGTCAGCGACAAACAAGCCGGTCAGCAGCTGCATCAAGGTCGACTTGCCCGCACCATTGGGCCCGAGCAAGGCAACGAATTCCCCCTCGCGCACGCCCAAGCTCACGCCATCCAACGCGGTTTTGTCGCCATACGACTTGCTCACTGATTCGACTTGCAAGGCCCACATGCCGGCCATCCTTTCGCTGTTGCGGCCTCGAAACTGTAGACCGGTTTTCACGCAGGGTCTAGCGCGGCAGGCGCTTCAAGCGTGGCATTGCATTTGCTATAAAGATCGCGCATTGCAACACATCACATTAAAGGAGACCAACGATGCGCCAACAGTTCGCCGCTCTGGCTTTGTGCTGGATCGCCGCCAGCGCACCCAGCCTGGCCCAAACGGTGTTCGTGTCCAGCGAGAACGACGACAGCATCAACGTGTTTGACGCCCAAGGCCAGCCGCTCAAGACCTTCGCCACCTGCTTGCGCCCGCGCCACTTGCAGCTCACACGCGACCAAAAACGCTTGCTGGTCTTGTGTGGCAACAGCAACTTGCTGGTCGAGCTTGACCCCAAAACAGGCCAAGTCTTGGACCAAACCCCGGTCGGCAACAGCCCCGAAATTTTCGCGCTCAGCCCTGACGAAGACACCGTCTACGTGTCCATCGAAGACGACTCGGTCATGGCGGCCTACAGCCGCAGCAAAAAAGCCAAAC
>JALRFN010000412.1 GCA_023268425.1 Burkholderiaceae bacterium
GCCGACACGGCGAGGTCCAGATCGCGCACGCGCCGTTGAATCGCGCCCTCGACGTGCAAAGTTTTGGCCACCGCTGCAGTGCCGTGCTGCGGCGCCACCACGACAAAGCCTGTTTTGGCCAGCGCTTGCAGCGTCAGGTAATGGTTGTGTACGTGTCCGCCATTGCCATGCGAAAACACCAACAGCGGCCACTGGCCCGCGCGCGGCTGCCCGTCAAAAGCGTAGCTGAGTTCGAAGGGCCCGATGCTGCGGCGTGTTTCGGCTGCGTCTGAGGGATACCACACGCTGAGGGTCGTGCCCTCGGCCTCCCACTCGCGGTAGCCCACGCCGGCCCACAGTTGGCCGCACCACAGGCCCAGCAGCAGCAAGAAGCCCAAGCCGCGCTTCATTCCAAAACCCGTCCGGGGTTCAAGATGTTTTGCGGGTCGAGCGCGGCCTTGATGCGGCGCATCAGGCTCAAGGCGGTGGCCGATTTGTAGTGCGGCAGCGCGTGTGCCTTGAGGCTGCCCACGCCGTGCTCCGCAGAGATGGAGCCACCGCAAGCCACCACGGCCTCAAACACCAAGGTGTTGATGCGGGCTTCTTCTTGATCGAGGAAGGCAGCGCCGTCGGCTCCTTCGGGGCACTGCACGTTGTAGTGCAAGTTGCCGTCGCCCAGGTGGCCGAAGTTGACCAAGCGCACACCGGGAATGGCCTCAGCCAGTGCAGCGTTGGTGCGCTGCACAAAGGCGGCGATTTGCGACACAGGCACCGAAATGTCGTGCTTGATGTTCAGCCCTTCTTGGGCTTGGGCCAGCGGGATGCTCTCGCGGATGTGCCACAGCCCCTTGGCTTGGGTGATGGACTCGGCGACCACGGCGTCAGTGATGACCCCAGCCTCCAGCGCGGTTTCCAGCAGCGCATCGAACTGCGCGCGCGCGTGGTCCTCGGACTCGAAATCGCTGGACTCCATCAGCACGCCGTAGGGCGCCTCAGGGAAGGGCACGCGCAGTTGTTCGAAGTGCTTGCTGACCAGGCTCAAGGCGAACTGGCCCATCATTTCAAAGCCAGTGAGCGTCGGCCCCAGCCGTTGTTGAGCGAGGTTGAGCAAGCGCACCGCATCGTCCACGCCGTTGACCGAAGCCCAAGCCGTCCAGCGCGCGGCGGGCTGGTGCACCAGCTTCATGCAAGCGCCAGTGATGATGCCCAGCGTACCTTCGCTGCCGATCATCAAGTGCCGCAAGTCGTAACCCGTGTTGTCTTTGCGAAGACCGCTCAGGCCGTCCCAAATCTCGCCTGACGCCGTCACCACCTCCAAGCCCAGACATTGCTCCCGGGTGTTGCCAAAGCGCAGCACTTGGGTGCCACCCGCATTGGTCGCCAGGTTGCCGCCTATCGTGCAACTGCCTTCGGCAGCCAGGCTCAGCGGCAGCCAAAACCCTTGCGCGCTGGCCGCTTCCTGAGCAGCCTGCAAGACACAACCCGCGTCCAAGGTCATGGTCAGGTTGGCCGCGTCGATGGCGCGTACTTGGTTCATGCGTTTGAGGCTGAGCAGCACTTGTTGACCCGAGGTGTCGGGAACGCCGCCGACCACCAAGCCGGTGTTGCCGCCCTGGGGCACGATGCTCACGCCGGAGGCAGCACACGCGCGCACCACAGCGGCAACCTCTTGGGTGTTGCCTGGCAAGACCACGGCCAAAGCCCGGCCTTGGTGACGTTTGCGCCAGTCGTGGGTGTAGGCACTCAAGTCACCATCGGATAAAACATGGGCGTCGCCCACGGCCCCGCGCAAAGCATGCAAGAGTTCAGTGCTCATCAGTAGATTCCAGTTCAACTTGTGCGGCAGCGGATTTCAAGCGCAAGCGGATGTGGGCGGTCACGGCCACAAACAACAGCACGCAAAGCACGGTGGACAGGCTGGCCAAGACCATGGACAGGCCGTGATCGCTGGTGGCGCGAACGCTGCCTTCAATGAAGTACAGCCAAATCATCAAGCTGAGCCAGCGGTAGGTGTACATGCGGTTTTTCAGCAGCCCCGCCAAAGGCAAACACAGCGGCAAGACCTTCAGCGCCCACCAAGAGCCACCCGGTCGCAAGGGGGCCCACCACAATTCCCAGCCCAGGTTGAGCACGATCAAGGCGATCAACAAGAGGGCAGATGCCACACGTGTGGCAGCAATCAGTGGCGTGGTGGTGTGGGTTTGGGGCATGGCGGTGGCATGATACCGGGATGATGGTCGAAGACTCCAACGAACGTGACCTGCGCGCCATTTGGCGCGAGGTGGTCGATGATTTGCGCCGTTTCCCGTGGGGCAACACCGCGCTGACGCTGCGCGAGCGCTTTTCCGAAGACCGTTTGGGGCAGGCCGCCGCCAGCCTGACCTTCTCCACCATCATTGCTTTGGTGCCCTTGTTCACCGTGGCCCTGGCGATTTTCAGCGCCTTGCCCGAGTTTGATGTCTTGGCGCAAAAACTGGAACAGTGGTTGGTCAAGAGTTTGATTCCCGGCGACATTGCGCGCACGGTGCTGAAATACTTGCACCAGTTTTCATCCAAGGCCACGAGTTTGGGCTGGGGTGGGGGCGCCATTTTGTTGCTCTCGGCCCTGTCCGTGGTGCTGACGGTGGACAACAAACTGAACGAAATTTGGCGGGTGCGCAAGCGCCGCCAGTTGCATCGGCGCTTGTTGATGTATTGGGCGGGGCTGACCCTGGGGCCGCTGGTCTTGGCGGCCAGTTTGACGGCGTCAACTTATTTGCTATCCAACAGCTTGGGTTGGGTGCTGGGCAGCACGCCGTCGCGGCTGCATTGGCCTTGGCAGGTGGTGGAGTTTGGCTCGATGATGGGCATTTTGGCCTTGATGTATCGCGTCGTGCCCAACACGCGAGTGCGCTGGTCGCACGCCTTGATCGGGGCGCTGCTGGCGGGGCTCACTTTGGAATTGGTCAAACGCTTGCTGACTTGGTACTTGGCCACGGTGCCCTCGTACTCGGTGATTTATGGCGCTTTTGCCACCGTACCCATCTTGCTGGTGTGGGTGTACTTGATGTGGGTGGTGGTCTTGTTGGGGGCTGTGGTGGCCGCGTATTTGCCGGTTTTGCTGCGCGGCGTGTCGCGGCGGCCTGCGGCCAATGGCTGGGACTTTCAGTTGGCGCTAGAGATTTTGGCGATGCTGCGCTGGGCGCGTGACCAAGCCGAGGTGCGTGGGCTGGGCTTGCCTGAGATGGCCAAGCGTGCTGGCGTGGGTGATCGCCAATTGCACGAAGCGCTGGAGGTGTTGGAGCGCTTGGCTTGGGTGGGCGCTTTGGACGAGTCGGACGCGCGTTACGTCTTGCTGATGGAGCCTGCGCGCACGCCGGTACGCGAGCTGGCCAAAGCCCTGCTGCTGCCTTATGCCCTGGAGCTGGAGGCCTTTTGGCAGCGCACGGGTCTGGTTCAGGCCAGCGTCGCTGAGGTCTTGCCGAACTACCGACCGTGACCAGCGGCGAGGCGGAGCCGGACCTCGCGGCGCTGGTGCGCACTCAAGCGGCGGCGGTGTCTGGGTATGCCGCCAAAAAATCGCGAATCGCGAACAAAGTGCCGTCGGGGTCTTCGCTCATTTGGTGATGCCCCACCGGCACTTTGGCAACCGTGACGGCTTGGCCGCTTTGCTTGGCCGCGTCGATCAAGCCTTTGGCTGCCTTGGGGGGCGTCATTTGGTCGCCATCGCCTAAAACAAACAGGGTTGGGCAGGGCATGGCTGAAGCCGCTTCCAAACCATGGTCGTAGCTGTCGCAGGCCACGAAGCCCCGGTGGAACAGGTTGACCTTGGGGTTGCTGGCCAGCACACGCTTGCCCAGCGCCATGCCCGCGCCGTAGACCCAAGTGCCCGGGCCCAGAACCGATGGCGGTGAACACAGCGTGGCACGGGAGAAGACGTTGACCATCTTCAGCGCTTTGAGTGGCTCGTTGAGTGACGACTCGATCAAAACTGGGGATACCCTCATGGGGTAGGCCGTGCCGACCAAGATGGCGTGGCTGACGCGGGTGGGCGCGCGCGCGGCGACCTCCAGCGTGATCAACGAGCCCCAACTGTGACCACAAACGGCGGCGCGCTCAATGTGCAGCGTATCCAACATGGCGATGACGGCATCGGCCGCGTCTTGCACCGTCGCGGGCGCCTCGCCCGTGCTTTTGCAGTGCCCCAGCATGTCAATGGCCAAGACGTTGTAGCCGTGGTTGGCGAGGTAACGGCTTTGCAAAATCCACACGCTGTGGTCGTTCAAGACGCCGTGAATGAAGACCACGGTGGGTTGTTCGGGCTTGAAGGCTTTGCCGCCGGTGTACGCGTAGATGTCGCCTTTTGGGGTGTGCACGATCATGGAGTTGTCCTCACTGGTCGGGTATCAGTCGTTTGCCTAGGCTGATGCTGGCGTCGACGCCATAGCCTAAGGCTTGGTAAAAAGCCAGTGCATCGTCATTGCCTTGACGCACTTGCAGGTTGATCTTGGCGCAGCCCACGGCCAGCAGCAGGGACTCGCCGTGCGCCATCAAAGCGCGCGCCCAGCCGCGCTTGCGGTGCTGCGGGGCGACGGCCAAATAATTGACCCAACCGCGATGGCCTTCGTAACCAAACATGGCACTGGCCACCACCTGGCCGTCGTGCTCGCCAATCAAGAACCACTCGGGGTTGACCCGCAGCTTGCGCTGGATGTCCTTGTATGGGTTGTTCCACGGTCGCGTCAGTCCGCACTCTTGCCAGAGGGCAAGTACGCCTGCTTCGTCGGCGGCTTGATAAGGCCGGATGTTCATGCTGGGTGGGCTCAGGCCGCTTTCTCGGCCGCCTTCAAGGCGCGCTTGAGGTCGTCAATCAAGTCGTCGGCGTCTTCCAAGCCGACCGACAAGCGGATGGTGCCAGGGCCGATGCCGGCGTTGGCCAAGTCGGCATCGCTCATGCGGAAATGCGTGGTCGAGGCCGGGTGGATGACCAAGCTCTTGGCGTCACCCACGTTGGCCAAGTGGCTGAAGATCTTCAGCGCTTCAATGAAAGCCTGACCTTGGGCGCGGCTGCCTTGGATGTCGAAGCTGAATACC
>JALRFN010000039.1 GCA_023268425.1 Burkholderiaceae bacterium
GGCATGGGCGAGACCACGGCGCACATCGCCCAGGTGCGACCCGAAGACAACTTCTTGGCCTGCGAGGTGCATGAGCCGGGCGTAGGCGCTTTGCTCAAGCGCATTGGCGAGCAAGGCATTGGCAACATCCGCATCGCCGCACACGACGCCGTCGAAGTACTGGCCCACATGATCCCGCCGGAAAGCCTGAGCGGCATCCACATCTACTTTCCCGACCCCTGGCACAAAAAGCGTCACAACAAGCGCCGGCTCGTGCAAACGCCATTCGTCGCCAAATTGTGTGCCCACTTGAAGTCGGGCGGCTACCTGCACTGCGCCACCGATTGGGAACCTTACGCTGAGCAGATGCTGGAAGTCTTGAGCGCAGAGCCGCTTCTGGTCAACAGCAGCACACAGGCCGATGGCTATGCCATCAAACCCGACTACCGCCCCGAGACCAAGTTCGAACGCCGCGGCCTGCGCTTGGGCCACGGCGTTTGGGACTTGGTGTTCACCAAGCGCTGAGTGTGTTTGACTGGGGCACACGCCCCAACACGGCGACTCAAGCGCTGACGGCCTCGGCGCTGATGTGGTAGCGGAAGCTCTTGGGTTGATAGGCGTCCAACATCTCGCTGCCCACCCGGCCATTCGGGTACATCAAGAAACCCAAGGCCTTGCCGTCACCATCGGGCAGCACCACGTCGTGTGCGTCGTTGTAGGCCATCCAATTGCCCTCCCAGGCACCGAACAAAGCCTTGTAAACCGGCTCCACCACGGGGCCAGTGGGCAAACGCAGCCACTCCGGCGTTTCCGCACGCATGACCTTGGTGACGTCCGCCGGGTCCATGGCCACCCAGCCAAAGCGAGAGATGAAGACTTCGGCACGGCAGTGCTGCGCACCGCTGAGGTTTTCTGACTTGCCGCTCAGCTGCTTGTAGCCAAACGCCGACGGGGCCAAACGCAAACCGTAGAGGTCACGCGCAGCCACGCCGACGGCGCGGCACAAGCCGACAAACAGGGCGTTGATGTCCGCGCATTTACCGCCCAGATTGCCGGACTCCAACATGCCACGGATATCGCCCGGTCCGCAGCCCTTGACTGCCTGATCACGGAAAGCATTGGCAATGACCCATTCGTAAATCGCACGAGCCTTGGCCACATCGGTGGCTGCGCCACCAACGGCGCGCAAGGCAGTCTCGCGCACGATGCCATCAGTAGGCAGCAACTGGGTGGGCTGCGTCCAAAACGCGTGCTCCTCGGCGCTCAGTTTGGCGCCATTGGGCTTAGACCAATCCATGCGTCGGTTGCGCACCTGTACGCGCTCAGTGACCCGCAGGCGCGACGGCTCCGCCGCCGGCGCGAAGCTGGCCATGACCATGCGGGCGCCATACACCGGGTCGGTCAAGGATTCGACGCGACCATTGCTGTCGATCTGGACCTCGCCAGGGCGTTGCCAATCGCTGTTGACCGAGCTCAAGGGCAACCACAATCGCGTGGTTTCCTCGGAAGCGGGCACCTCGACGTCAGTGGTGACATCGAAGCTGCGCCAGTCGTTGACTTGGGGGTTGAAGGGGCTTGGGGCCTGGGCCCAACTGGGGCCCCAAGGCAAAGCGGCAGCGGCGCATGCAGCGGCCGAGCGCGCCATGAAGGCGCGGCGTGCGGAATTCATACAGAGATCTCCGGATCATCGAGTGCGAGGCACTCTGTGCAACACACCGTCACCGCACATCAGGCGGCGCAGACTGCGGGGCCAACCGACATGGTGACCCAGGTCGATTATCACCGCGCCCCAGCGCGCACAGTCCACCCGACTCAAGTCACAGCGTTTGGGGCCGATCTACCCCACAAGGCTCCTACAGGGCGGGGCCATGATGGGTACTCAATTGACGCGCATCAAGCGCACAGCGGCCCAGTTCGCCACAATCCCATCACCCCCGATCAGAAAAAACAACATGCAAACCTCACCTGAACAAGAGGCGCCGACGCCCTCCGGCTTTTGGCCACGTGTCCACCACACGCTGTTTGACGTCACCAACACACGCGGGCTGGCCCACCGCGTGGACTTGGCCATTGGTTGGTTGATCATCATCAGCGTGGCAGCCATATGGCTGGAGCAAAATCCACTGCTGGCACAGCAGTGGGCTCAGGCATTTCGCATCACGGACGTGCTCACGGTCGCCATCTTCACGCTGGAATATGTCTTGCGCATCGGTGCGGCGCCAGCGGACCCGCGCTTTGCGGGGAAATCATTTCCGCGCTTGCGCTACGCCCTGTCGTTTTACGCCTTGGTTGATTTGGTGGCCATCGCGCCGTTTTACCTCGGCCTCATGACCACGGCGGATCTGGACATGCTGCGCGCCCTGCGTTTGGTGAGGCTGCTGCGCATCTTGAAACTGGGCCGCCACGTCTTTGGCGCCTGGAACGAATTCAAGGCCCTCAACGTCGGACGCTCGGTGCGGGCGCAGATTTATGCAGCGCTGGAAGTCACCGGACACTCTGGTCGCCTGCGCACCTACGTGGACAACTTCATTGTGTTTTGGGTCTTGGTCTCCATCGCCTCGGTGATCTTGGAGTCCGTGGACTCGATTGGCTCGACCTTTGCGCGAGAGTTTCACATCATCGACACGGTCGCGTTCAGCATCTTCACACTGGAGTACCTGGCGCGTTGGTATGCAGCGCCGGAAAATCCGCAGTACCACAAGCGTTGGTCACCGCGCTTGGCCTTCATGCGCAACGGCCAGGCCGTGATCGACCTATTGGCCATCTTGCCTTTCTTGCTGGAACGCTTCCTACCCTGGCCCATGGATTTGCGGTTTTTGCGCGTGTTTCGGCTGCTGCGCTTGCTCAAACTCACCCGCTACACCTCAGCCACCATGACGCTGTACAAGGTGGTCAAGCGTGAGGGACAAGTCATCTTTGCCTCCGTGTTTGTGATGATTTTGTTGGTGGTCTTGACGGCCAGCATTGGCTACCTGTTTGAACACCAGGCGCAGCCAGACAAGTTTGACAACATCCCACAATCGATTTACTGGTCGGTCATCACCCTGGCCTCCGTGGGCTATGGCGACATCTCACCGGTGACCCCCATGGGCCGTGCCCTGACCGTGATCTTGTCCCTGCTGGGCATTGGCATTTTTGCCATTCCCGCAGGCTTGTTGGCCTCGGCCTTCACCGACCAATTGCGCATTGACCGCGAGGCTTTGAAGCACAAATTGCTCAATGCCTACGAACAAGGCAAGCTCGACCCCAAGGCACACGAGTGGTTGCAAGCCGAGATGGAACGCCTGCACTTGACGTCAGACGAAATCCACCGACTGATGCGCGAAGCCCGCGACGCGGCCGAAGCCAAGGCCCGACAAGAGCACCAAGGCGGCGTGCATTTGATCGACCCGGCCAAACACCCAGAATTGCTCGCCGCGCAATGGCGGCTGCTGGTGCAGCAATTGAGCGTTTTGCACGGTGCCGCTGATGTGGAAGCCTTGCATGCGGCATTGAACAGCCACCCGGCTGACGCTGCCGCCAAGCGCGTCTTGAAGGCCATGAACGAGGCTTAAACCAAAGCAACCCGGTGCCACCCAGCGGGCACCCACTGGCCCGCCAGTGAGCCCATCCGCGACACCGTTTGCCTGCGTCAGGCTTGCTTCAGCGCATCACAGCGCGCCGCGCGCTTGGGCTTAAACGCGCTCGCGCACCCAGGCCTCGACCGAGGCCAGGGCTTGCGGTACCGCTGCTGCGTCGCTGCCGCCGGCCATGGCCATGTCGGGTTTGCCACCACCCTTGCCGCCGACTTGCTGGGCGACGAAATTGACCAAGTCGCCCGCCTTGAACAACGCCAAACGGTCAGCCGTCAC
The DNA here is from genome assembly GCA_023268425.1 of Burkholderiaceae bacterium. Classification (GTDB taxonomy): domain Bacteria; phylum Pseudomonadota; class Gammaproteobacteria; order Burkholderiales; family Burkholderiaceae_C; genus RS62. The sequence continues at coordinate 3,831 of JALRFN010000039.1, forward strand.
GCCAGCAGCCAGCTGCACCTTGGCACCATCCACCGCAGCCAAGACAATCACTGCTGACTTGAGTTTGTCTTTGAGCTTGTCCATGGTGTCGCGCAAGGTTTTGGCGTCAGCCCCTTCCAAGCGCGCCGCCAAGACTTTCACACCATTGACGTCCACAGCGGTTTCGGCCAGCTTCAACGCCCCGATTGCCGGTGCGCTTTTTGCGCTCGAGGTGGTGCTGCGCCATTTCGCGGTGC
>JALRFN010000059.1 GCA_023268425.1 Burkholderiaceae bacterium
CGCTTACGCATTTGGACGCGCAGGGAAATGCGCGCATGGTCGATGTCGGCGAAAAAGACAGCACGCAGCGCATCGCAGCCCAGGGCCTTGAGATCGGGCAGCTCTTGAAACTCCACCCCGTGGATGGTCTCGTTGCTGCAAATGTGCACGTAGGTGGGGTCATTGGAGAGCTGCCAGCTCGCCGCAGGCGCCACCGTGGTAAAGCGCTTTGCCGCGCCGTTGTAGGCGATGTTCACGCTTGCGTACTTGCTGGCTTCTTGCGCGCTTTTCTTGCTCCAGGCGCCGGTGACGATCACGTCGATGTTGGGCACCAATTGCCCGCCGCCGCACAGGTTCATGGGCACGATGGCGTTTTCGCCGCTGCCGCCGCCTTGCAAAAACAAGATGTCAAAGTCTTCGGGCACCGCCAAGACGTCGCGGATGTCGCGTTGCGCTTGGGCCAAAATGTCGCCGAAATGGCGACCGCGATGGCTCATTTCCATGACGCCCATGCCGCTGCCGTGCCAGTCCAGCATCTCGGCTGCTGCTTGTTGCAGCACCGCTTCAGGCAGCGTGGCGGGGCCCGCCGAAAAATTGAACGGACGGGGCATGGCGATCAATCCTCGTTGGGAGCGTCAGTTGCGTCTGGGTCGTCGTTGCTCGCAGCCTCACCAGCAGCGTCTTCGGCCTCGGTTTCAGCGTCGTTTTCCACAATGCGCTGCAGCCCAATCAACTTGGCGTCGTCGTCCAAGTTGATCAGGGTCACGCCCTGAGTGGCGCGGCCCAGTTCGCGGATCTCGGACACGCGCGTGCGCACCAACACGCCGGTGTCTGTGATCAACATGATTTCATCTTCGGCGTGCACCAAGGTGGCGGCAACGACTTTGCCGTTGCGCTCGGATTGGGCGATGGCGATCATGCCTTTGGTGCCACGGCCGTGGCGCGTGTACTCACCAATCGCGGTGCGCTTGCCGTAGCCATTTTCAGTCGCGGTCAGCACGCTTTGCGCGTCGTCTTCAGCGACCAGCAAAGCAATGACGTGTTGACCCTCTTCCAGGTTCATGCCGCGCACGCCGCGCGCGTTTCGGCCCATGGGGCGCACATCGTTTTCGTCAAAGCGCACGGCTTTGCCCGAGTCAGAGAACAACATCACATCGTGTTCACCGTCGGTCAGCGCAGCACCGATCAAATAATCCCCGTCATCCAGCCCCACCGCAATGATGCCGCCCTTGCGGGGGTTGGAGAAGTCATCCAGCGGGGTCTTTTTGACCGTGCCGTTGTAAGTGGCCATGAAGACGAAGCGGTCAGCCGGGAAGCTGCGGTTGTCGTCGGTGAGCGGCAGCACGACGTTGATGCGCTCGCCCTCTTGCAGCGGGAACATGTTGACGATGGGCCTGCCGCGCGCGTTGCGCGAGCCTTGGGGCACTTCCCAAACTTTGAGCCAGTACACGCGTCCGCGGTTGGAGAAACACAAAATCCAATCGTGCGTGTTGGCGATGAAGAGCTGATCGATCCAGTCGTCTTCTTTGGTCGCGGTGGCTTGTTTGCCGCGACCGCCGCGCTTTTGTGCGCGGTACTCGGACAGCGGCTGGCTCTTGATGTAGCCGCTGTTGGACAGCGTGACCACCATGTCTTCAGGGGTGATCAGGTCTTCGGTGGCCAAGTCTTGTGCGTCGTGCTCGATGTGGCTTCGGCGCGCGCCCAGTTTGGTCTGACCAAACTCGGTTTTGAGCTTTTGCAGTTCTTCAGTAATGATGGTGGTGACCCGTTCAGGGCGCGACAAGATGTCAAGCAAGTCGTCGATCTCGGCAATAACGTCTTTGTACTCGGCCACGATCTTGTCTTGTTCCAACCCTGTCAAGCGCTGCAAGCGCATTTGCAAAATTTCCTGCGCTTGCGTTTCGGTCAGGCGATACAAGCCATCGGTTCCCAGGCAGCGGTCGGGGTCCACACCATCGGGTTTGTAGTCGTCAGCGGACACTGTGGTGCCGTCGGCGCGAGCACGTGTCAGCATGGTGCGCACCAAGTCACTGTCCCACGCGCGGGTCATCAGTTCAGCTTTGGCCACGGGGGGCGTGGGCGACTCGCGGATGATGCGAATGAATTCGTCGATGTTGGCCAGCGCGACGGCCAGGCCCTCGAGCACGTGACCGCGTTCGCGCGCCTTGCGCAACTGGTAAACCGTGCGACGGGTCACCACTTCACGGCGGTGGTTGAGGAAGATGGCCAGCAGGTCTTTGAGGTTGCACAGCTTGGGCTGACCGTCGACCAATGCCACCATGTTGATGCCGAAGGTGTCTTGCAGCTGTGTTTGCTTGTACAAGTTGTTGAGCACGACTTCAGCGACTTCGCCGCGTTTGAGCTCAATCACCACGCGCATGCCTGATTTGTCAGACTCGTCTTGGATGTGGCTGATGCCCTCAATTTTCTTTTCGTGCACCAACTCGGCGATTTTTTCCAGCAGGTTTTTCTTGTTCACCTGGTAAGGAATTTCGTCGACGATGATGGCTTCGCGCTGGCCTTTGTCGATGGGCTCAAAGTGACACTTGGCACGCATGACCACGCGGCCACGACCCGTGCGGTAACCGTCTTTCACACCCGAGACGCCATAAATGATGCCCGCGGTCGGAAAGTCTGGCGCGGGAATGATCTCCATCAACTCGTCGATGCTGGCTTCGGGTTGGTGCAGCAAATGCATGCACGCATCCACCACCTCGTTCAAGTTGTGGGGCGGGATGTTGGTCGCCATGCCCACCGCGATGCCCGCCGAGCCGTTGATCAGCAAGGCAGGCAGTTGCGTCGGCAACACCAAGGGCTCTTTCTCGCTGCCGTCGTAGTTGGGGCCAAAATCGACGGTTTCTTTGTCGATGTCGGCCAGCATCTCGTGGGCGATCTTGGACAAGCGGATTTCGGTGTAACGCATCGCCGCCGCGTTGTCGCCGTCCACTGAGCCGAAGTTGCCTTGACCGTCCACCAACATGTGGCGCATCGAACAGTCCTGCGCCATGCGCACGATGGTGTCGTAGACCGCGCTGTCACCGTGCGGGTGGTACTTAC
>JALRFN010000090.1 GCA_023268425.1 Burkholderiaceae bacterium
CATGACCAACGAGGAGAAGGATGAGATGTGCAACGCGGTGCGCAACGAGTGCAAGGGCGCGGGGATCATCGACTCCCCGGAAAACTTGTGGGCCCAACAAAAACCGGTGATGCCCAAGCGCGTCACGTCTCCCCCGTGGTCTTGCGCCCAGGCCACGCAAGCGTCGAGGTCTTTCAAGACCTGCGCGTCTGGCGTTTTGCTGATGACTTCTTTGATCAAGGTGGCCATTTGCCCATAGGCCATGGGGTCGCCTTGGCGCACAAAGAGGTCTGGTGCCAAGGCCAAATAACCTTGATGCGCGAAGCGTCGCGCCACATCCGCGATGTGCTCATGCACACCAAAGATCTCGGACACCACCAGCACCACTGGCAGCTTGGATTTGCCTTTGGGTTTGGCCATGTACACCGGCACATCGGCGCCGTCGACCGGCAGCATCAGCTCCTCGGTGTCCAAACCCTCGTAGGAGGTTTCGATGCGCGACTGCGCGGCAATCGGCATCACCGACGCAGCAAAACCCACACCCAGCGCACCGCGCAACACCGCACGGCGTGAGGCAGCACCGTCAGCACTGGGGGCGGCCACCAAAGCTTCTACATCTTGCGTCCACATGTTTGTACTCATCACGCGCTCCTTGAAAAACGAGCCGTTCAAACGGCGCGCACATCATGCCAGTGCACGCAAGCCCGCACCATGATCTGGGGCAAGCCCCTCAAATGTCGACTCAGTGGGCTTGCTCCCAATTGGCCCCCACCCCCACTTCAGCGATCAACGGCACGGCCAGCGCAGCCACATCGGCCATCAACTTCGGCACCTGATCGCGCACCCAAGCCTCTTGACCCAGGGGCACTTCGAACACCAGTTCGTCGTGCACCTGCATGATCATGCGCACGCCGTTTTGGGCCTCGTCCAAGGCTGCCTGCACCGCAATCATCGCCATCTTGATCAAATCGGCTGCCGTGCCTTGCATGGGGGCATTGATCGCTGCGCGCTCCGCCGCAGCCCGACGCGGGCCGTTGGGGGAGTTGATTTCACTCAGGTACAAGCGTCGACCAAACACCGTCTCCACATAACCCTGTGCTTTGGCGCGCTGGCGTGTTTCGTCCATGTAGGCGCGCACACCGGGGTAGCGTGCGAAATAGCGCTCGATGTAGTTTTTGGCTGCCGTGTTGTCGATGCCCAATGTCTTGGCCAAGCCAAAGGCGCTCATGCCGTAAATCAAGCCAAAGTTGATCGCCTTGGCATAACGACGCTGCTCGCTGCTGACCTCGTCCACCGCGATGCCAAAAACCTCCGCGGCCGTGGCTCGGTGCACGTCCAAGCCTTGTTTGAACGCCTCGATCAAGGCGGCATCGCCGCTCAAGTGGGCCATGATGCGCAATTCAATTTGTGAATAGTCGGCGCTGGCAATCACGCAGCCCGGCGCGGCCACAAACGCTTCTCGCACGCGGCGCCCCTCCGCCGTGCGGATGGGGATGTTTTGCAAATTGGGTTCGTTGCTCGACAGTCGCCCCGTCACCGCAACCGCCTGCGCGTAAGAGGTGTGCACGCGGCCGTCGCTGGGCTCGGCCATGGCAGCCAGTTTGTCGGTATAGGTGCCCTTGAGCTTGGACAGGCTGCGGTGCTCCAAAATTTTGGCCGGCAGCGGGTAGTCTTCAGCCAGCTTTTCCAACACCTCTTCGTCGGTGCTGGGCGCGCCTTTGGCGGTTTTCTTGACCACGGGCAAGCCCAGTTTCTCAAAGAAAATTTCACCAATTTGTTTGGGTGAAGCGAGGTTGAAGGCTTGCCCAGCCAAGGCGTGCGCCTCGGTTTCCAACGTCAAGATGCGCTGCCCGAGGGCCTGGCTTTGCGCGGCCAACGTCGGGCCGTCGATCAAGACGCCCAGGCGTTCCATGCGACACAAGACCGCTGAGGTTTGGATCTCCAGCTCGTAAATGCGGCGCAACCCCGGCTCGGCCTCGATGCGTGGCCACAAGACCCCATGCACATCCATGCACTGATCTGCGTCCTCGCAGGCATAGTGACTGACGCGCTCGATGTCGACTTGAGAGATCGAAATCTGCTGCGCACCCTTGCCGCACAAGTCTTCGTAAGAAACCCCTTGACGCCCGACGTGGCGCTCGGCCAAGCTGGCCAAGCCGTGCGGTCGGTGGCACTCCAAAACATAGCTTTGCAGCATGGTGTCATGGACGTAACCACGAACCGAAATGCCGTGGTTGGCCAACACGTGCTGGTCGTACTTGATGTGTTGCCCCAACTTCCTCGCACTGGCATCTTGCAACCAGGGCCGGAGCTTGGCCAGCACCTCATCCAAGGGCAACTGTTCGGGTGCACCGGGATAGTCGTGTCCCAGCGGAATGTATGCGCCGTGCCCCGCTTGGGTGCTGAAGCTCAAGCCCACCAAACGCGCCTGCATGGCGTTCAAGCTGGTGGTTTCGGTGTCGATGGCGACCAGCGGGGCCGCTTGGACTTGGGCCAACAAGGCGTCGAAGGTCGCCCAATCCAACACCGTTTGGTAACGCAGCTCGCCTTGCACCGCCGATTGCGGTGAACTGCCCCCCCACAAATCTGCGGTGACCGGGGCGGCGCTGCTGGCGACCGAGGACGCACTTGGTTTTTTCTCCGTCAGGCTCTTGAAGCCCAGGCGCTGGTAGAACGCCAACAAATCGGCGTCTTGGGGCGCACGCATGACCAAGCCGTCAAGCGCTGGCCACTGCGCCACCTCCCCCGCCAAATCGCAGTCGGTTTTGATGGTCACCAGTGCCTTGGACAGCGGCAGCCGATCCAGCGCATCGCGCAGGTTTTCGCCCGCCTTGCCCTTGACTTGGTCGGCGCTGGCCACCAAGGCATCCAAACTGCCAAACTCGGCCAACCACTTGGCAGCGGTCTTGGGCCCCACTTTGTCCACGCCGGGCACGTTGTCCACGGCGTCGCCGACCAGGGTTTGGAAATCAATCATCAGCGCGGGCGGCACCCCAAACTCGGCCTCAACCCCAGCGACATCACGGCGCTTGCCGTTCATGCTGTCCTCGACCACGATGTGCTCGGTGACCAGTTGGCTGAGGTCTTTGTCCCCACTGGAAATCACCACTTGATAGCCCGCGCGCTCGGCTTCCACCGCCAGCGTGCCAATCACATCATCGGCCTCCACACCGGGCACGCTCAAAACGGGCCAACCCATCAGCGCCACCACCTCGTGGATGGGCTCGATTTGTGCACGCAAATCGTCTGGCATGGGCGAGCGATTGGCTTTGTACTCCGCGTACAAGTCGTCGCGAAAGGTGGGGCCAGAGGCGTCGAACACGCAAGCGCCCAAGTGCGCCTCGGGCCAGGTCTTGTGCAGCGCTTGCATCATGTTGATCATGCCGCGCACGGCACCCGTAGGCGCGCTGTTGGGGTCGTTGCGGTCCACGCGCAGGTCTGGCATGGCGTGAAACGCACGGTACAAATAGCTGGATCCATCCACCAGCAGCATCAAAGGTTTGGCATCGCTCATGGCGCCATTGTCCGCCAGATTCAGCCTCTAAAATGATCGGTTTGGCGCGACCACCTGCCCGGTCCGCGCGGCCCCACTGCACACTCCATCCATGGCTGTTTTCACCGAAGTCTCTCCTGCCGACGCACAAGGCTTGCTCGACACGCTCCAACTGGGCGAATTGGTCGCGCTCAAAGGCATACAAGGTGGCATCGAGAACACCAACTATTTCGTGACTTCACAACGAGACGGCGCGACGCAGGAGTGGGTGTTGACGCTGTTTGAGCGCCTCAGCCACGAGCAACTGCCGTTTTATTTGGGGCTGATGCACCACTTGGCGCAGCACGGCGTCAGCGTGCCTGACCCCATGGCCAACGCGCAAGGCCAGTACCTGCATACGGTCTGCGGCAAACCTGCGGCCCTGGTCAACAAACTCAGCGGCACCAGCCAACTGCAACCGCAAAGCGCACACTGCGCGGCGATGGGCGAGATGTTGGCGCGCATGCACCTGGCCGCGCGCGACTACCCAGGCGAGCAGGCCAATTTGCGTGCGCTTTCTTGGTGGCAAGCCGTGGTGCCCGACATCTTGCCCCACCTCGATGCCGCACCAGCTGAGTTGCTCCAGGCCGAGTTGGCCTTCCAAACCCACCTGCACGCCAGCAGCACATACACGGCTTTGCCCCGTGGCCCGGTGCATGCCGACGTGTTCCGCGACAACGTGATGTTTGAAGGCGAAACCCTGACCGGGGTGTTTGACTTTTACTTTGCCGGCGTGGACACGTGGTTGTTTGACTTGTGTGTGTGCATCAACGACTGGTGCGCCGACCTGAACAGCGGCGTCATCGACCGCCAGCGCTTGAGCGCTTTGATGCGTGCCTATCAAAGCGTGCGCCCCTTGACCTCAGCAGAGCGTGCGCTGTTCAACCCGATGTTGCGCGCTGCAGCCATGCGCTTTTGGACCTCGCGCCTGTGGGACTACCACTTGCCACGCGAAGCCAGCCTCTTGCAGCCGCATGACCCCCAGCGTTTTGAAAACGTCCTGCGCGAGCGCATCCACAAGCCACTGGCCTTGGACACCTGGGAGCTGAGCACATGAAGCTGAACCTCGTCAAAGCCAGCACTGGCGCCTCTTGGGTTCGCCAGGGCGTGCGCATTTTTGCGCGCCAGCCCTTGGCGCTGGGGGGCTTGTTTTTTCTGTTCATTGGGGCCATGTCCATCTTGGGCTTGATCCCCTTGTTGGGCGGCCTCGCCTCCCTGGTCTTGTTGCCCGCCGCGACGGTGGGGCTGCTGCAAGCGGCCCGCTACGTGGAAGCAGGCAAATTCCCACTGCCCAAGGTCTTGGCGGTATCGCTGCTGGGCAGCGCCGCCAAGCGCAGCGCCATGATCAAGCTCGGCGCTTACTACGCCCTGGCGTTTTTGCTCAGTCTGGCCATCACCTTGCTCATCGACGGTGGCGAGTTCGCCAAGCTCTACCTCATGGGCGGCTCACTGAGCGAAGAAACCCTGCAAAACAGCAACATTCAACTGGCTGCAGTCGTTGGCACCTTGCTTTACATCCCGCTGGCCTTGCTGTTTTGGCATGCACCAGCCCTGGTGTATTGGTTTGACGTGCCCCCGGGGAAGGCCTTGTTTTTCAGCTTCACGGCATGTTGGAAAAACATGGGCGCCATCGCGGTTTTTTTCATGACCTGGGGCGCCGTATTCCTCGCCGTGGCCTTGGTCGTGACCATGGTGAGCGCAGTCTTGGGCACTGGCTTCTTGCAAGCGGCGGTGATGCCACTGGCCATGATCTTGGCCGCGATGGTCACCGTGTCGGTTTATTTCAGTGTGCGTGACAGCTTCAGCGACGCCCTGCCGCCGCTGCCGAACTGAGCGCTGAAGCGGTCAGGCCGTTCAAGACCGGCTCAAGCGCCCACGACGTCCAGCTTGGCCACACTCAAGGCCAACCACTTGACGCCGTGGCGTTTGAAGTTGACTTGCGCGCGGGCGTCGCTGCCCGAGCCTTCCACGGCCTTGACCGTGCCCTCACCAAACTTGGTGTGAAACACCTGCGCCCCAGGCACGATGCCGCTGCTTTGCTGCGCACGCGTCACAGGCACTGGCTCTGCGGCGGCGCTGGCTTTGTCCCCGTGCCACGCCGGTGACCAAGCAGGCTGCGCAGCGGCGGCCGCAGCGCGCTGCCAAGACGGCGCGCCCATGCCGCTGGCGAAGGCTTGGCGAGGTGGCGTCAACCACTTGGTGGTGTGCTCAGGCAACTCATCCAAAAAGCGGCTGGGCACGTTGTAGCGCGTTTGCCCATGCAGCATGCGCGTTTGCGCCAGGCTCAGATACAGGCGTTTGCGCGCCCGGGTGATCGCGACGTACATCAAGCGGCGCTCTTCCTCCAGGCCGTCAAAGTCAGACATCGCGTTCTCGTGCGGGAACAAGCCCTCTTCCAAGCCTGTGATGAACACCACGTCAAACTCCAATCCCTTGGCGGCGTGCACGGTCATCAACTGCACCGCGTCGTCGCCAACTTGGGCTTGGTTGTCGCCGGCTTCCAATGAGGCATGGGTCAAAAACGCACCCAAAGGCGACAACACTTCTCCGGTTTCGAGGTCGGGCGCCAACTCTTGGGCAGCCGCGGCCCCCCATTCGTCGGCGGGCAGCGCGATCACGTCGCGACCAAAACCCTCTTGCACGACAAAGGCCTCGCCGGCGTTGACCAATTCTTCCAAGTTGGACAAGCGGTCTTCGCCCTCGCGGTCTTTTTGGTAATGCGCAATCAATTCCGAGGCTTCCAGCGTGCGCTCGATGATCAAGCGCAGGCTGAGGTTTTGCGTGTCTTCGCGCAAGACGTCGAGCTTGGCCACAAAGGCGCGGAAATTCACCCCGGCCTTGCCGGGCACCGCATCGACGGCATCAACCAGGGCGCAGTTGTGCGCACGCGCCGCGTCTTGCAACTGTTCAATGGAGCGCGCGCCGATGCCACGCGGCGGGAAATTGACCACACGCAAAAAGCTGGTGTCGTCACGCGGGTTCTCCAGCAAGCGCAGGTAGGCCAAGGCGTGCTTGACTTCGGCACGTTCAAAAAAGCGCAAGCCGCCATAAACCTTGTACGGGATGGCGGCGTTGAACAAGGCCGTCTCGATCACGCGGCTTTGGGCGTTGGAGCGGTAGAGCACGGCCATCTCGCGTCGGCCCACGCCCTCGCGATATAAATTCTTCAACTCATCGATCAGCCAATCCGCCTCGGCGAAATCACTGGCCGCTTGCATGATGCGCACGGGCTCGCCTGCCCCAGCATCAGTGCGCAAGTCTTTGCCCAGGCGGTGGCGGTTGTGGGCAATCAAGACGTTGGCGCTGTCCAAAATGTTGGAGCAACTGCGGTAGTTTTGTTCCAGCTTGATTTGGTGTTGGACATTGAATTCGCGCACAAAGTCGGCCATGTTGCCCACCCGCGCACCGCGAAACGCGTAAATGCTCTGGTCGTCGTCGCCCACCGCAAACAAGGCGCTGTTTTGCCCCTGCGCCAGCAGCTTCAACCAGGCGTACTGCAAGCGGTTGGTGTCTTGGAACTCGTCGACCAAGATGTGCGAAAAGCGGTGCTGGTAGTGCTCGCGAATCTGCGCGTGGTCACGTAACAACTCGAAAGCCCGCAGCAACAACTCGCCAAAGTCCACCACGCCTTCTCGCGTGCACTGCTCTTCGTAGAGGCGATAGGCCTCGACCTTGCGCCCCGTTTCGGCGTCGGGCACATCGACCTCGTGTGGACGCAAGCCGTCTTCTTTGCAACCCGAAATGAACCATTGCAAGGCTTTGGGTGGGTAACGTTCATCGTCCCATTGGTGGGCTTTGCACAAGCGCTTGATCGCGGACAACTGGTCTGCGGAGTCCAAAATTTGGAAAGTGGCAGGCAAACCGACCAACTGGTGGTGTGCGCGCAGCAAGCGATTGCACAGCCCGTGAAAGGTGCCAATCCACATGCCGCGCACGTTCAAGGGCAACATGGCTTGCAAGCGGGCGACCATTTCCTTGGCGGCTTTGTTGGTGAAGGTCACCGCCATCAAACCGCCCGGCGACACCTGGCCCGACTGGATCAGCCACGCGATGCGCGTGGTCAGTACCCTGGTTTTGCCCGAGCCGGCGCCAGCCAAAATCAAGGCGTGTTCGGGCGGCAAACTCACCGCAGCGGATTGCTCTGGGTTGAGGTCTTGAGTCAGGGAAGAGGCTTGGTCGAACAGCATGGGCGCTATTGTAGAAAGCGCTCAGCCGCTGCAGTTGCGTGCGCCTGCGCTGCGCTTTGCGTTCACACCCTGCGCCCTTTGGATGCCGCTGGCTTCGCGCTTGGCGAACGGTCTGTTTGATTCTCGACGCGTCTCGCCGCCATGGTGTGGTGCAGCCCTAATCCCTTTGTGCCCGACGCAAGGTCTCTGAGGGCAAAACCTTGAATTGACGTTTGTAGTCTTGCGCCAACTGGCTGAGGTGCCAAAAGCCCCACAAGGCCGCGATGTCTTGCACGTTGTCTTGCGCACTGGCCCGCATCAAGGCGCGGTGCAAGCCGTTGAGGCGCAACAGCTTGTGGTACTTGTTGGGGCTGATGCCCAAGACGTCTTGGAAGCAATAGTTGAGCTTGCGCACGCTCACCCCCAGGTGCGAGCACACCGACAACAAAGACTCGGGCGCGTCGACCTGCGCCATCATGCGTTCGCAAGCTTGGTCGACCAATTGTTGACGCCGCTTGAGTGACGGCAGGTCGGAAATGTCCACCTGAGCAGGCAGCGCCTCCAACCATTGCGTCAACACCTCATCGCGCAACTGCAACAAACTGGACAAACCGACCTGGCGGTCAATCAGCTCACGCGCCTGGGCCATCGCTGCGCGGTGGTGCGTCCACAAGGCAGCGGCCTTGACGGTCGTGGTCTCCAAGACCAAGTGCTGCTCCAACCAGGCGGCCAAAGGCTTTCGGTACATGGCTTGCCACAAGGGCTCCAACAAATCGCGCTGCACGGCCATGCCAATGAAACCACTTTGCTCGGGCGTGGTGATGTCGATTTCGTCGCCCTTGCCGCACATGATGGCGTTGGCTGGCATGCGCCGCCCGTTGGAGAAAAAGTCCTCGCTGCTGGGGTCGCGCAAGGCAAAGCCATACGCACTGTCGTTCAAGCGCCCGCGCTGGCGGGTGGCCACATTCAGCGTCTCGTGCACCAGCGTCAACTGCGGCAGGTGGATGTTTTCAATGTGTCCTTGAAAGATGCCCTCGGACAGTTGCACGTAATCCAAAGCCCAGCGGTCTTGCACGCGCGCGTGCGCGTCCAAACTCGTCGAGTTGACGCTTTGGTACCAGGGGGTTTCGCGCGCAGCCGATGGCGTTTCAGACATGGCGCGAATATGCCAGAACCACCCAGCGCGGCACGCCTCAGTGAAAACCCTGGGCGGGATTTGCACAGATTTGATAACGCAGCCCCCGCGCTTGCACCGACCATGCGCGGCATGCACATCGTCACTTACTTGACCAACAACGACACGGCTGCCTTCGCCCAGGCTTACCCGCACGACGGAGAGAAGATGGCGGACATGATGCGCGTGCATCGACCCGACTGGCGCTACACCACGGTGCGCTGTATCGACGGTGAATTCCCCAGCGATTTTGAGGGCATCGATGGCGTCATCATCACCGGCTCGCCTGCCTCGTGCTGCGACGACGCCTTGCCCTGGGTGCAGCCGCTGCTGGCCTCGATTCGGCAACTGCACGCCCAGCACATCCCAACCGTGGGCATTTGCTTTGGCCACCAAGCCATCGCCCGCGCCCTGGGCGGCGCGGTGGCCCACGCAGACGACTGGGGCATGGGCCGTGGCCACTGCCACTGGACGGCGCCGCAAGCGTGGATGAGCCCATGGCAAGACAACATGACCTTGATGGCGGCGCACCAGGAGCAAGTCATGCGCATGCCTGCAGGCGCCCAATGCTTGGGCGGCAGCACGCACTGCCCCATTGGTTCCATGTGGATTGACCAACACATCTGGACCACGCAATTTCACCCCGAAATGTCGCAAGGTTTCATGGATGAACTGCTGGACCATCTCGAAGGCCAGTTGCCCGCGCATGTCATTGCGCGCGCACGGGCGCAAGCTGACGCCCCCAACGACGCGCACTTGTTCTCGCAATGGATGGCGCAATTTTTTGAACTGAACCACCGCAGGGAGACAAGATGACGGTTTGGACACCCACCGACGACGGCCACGCCGATTTGAGCAGCCACGACAGCTTCGTTCAAGGCGCGCCGCACAACACCTTCAAACGGCTGCGCGACCACGACCCCATGTCTTGGACCGAATACCCGGGCGGCCAAGGTTATTGGTCGGTCACGCGCTACCAAGACATCATGGACTTGAACAAAAACTTCAAGCTCGCGTCTTCGGCCCGTGGCATCCGCATGGAGGACCAAACCTACG
>JALRFN010000141.1 GCA_023268425.1 Burkholderiaceae bacterium
TCCTCGCGCTTGGTGCCCAACTTGACGCTGTTCTTGATCATGGGCCTGTCGGCCATGCTGGTGATCCAAAACCTGCGAGCCCCACGTGATGAGTCCAACAAGGTCCGAGTGATTTCGCGTGCAGAGCTGCTTTCGCTGCTCAAGCACGGCGTGATATTCGGACTTGCACTGGCCATGCACGCCTTGGGTTGGTCGCCGCTGGATGGCCTGATGTTGCTGCTAGGGTCACTTTGGGTGCTTGGAGAGAGGCGTCCCTGGCTGTTGTTGCTGATGCCAACGGGCTTGGTTTTCCTGGCCTGGCTGGTGTTTTATCGCCTGTTGGGCAGCACCCTGGGGTGATTCGATCATGCAAGACTTGATCATTGGCTTTGGTAACGTATTGAATGCGTACACCCTTGCCTGGGTTGCTTGCGGTGTGACTTTGGGCTACGTGCTGGGAGCGATTCCCGGTTTGGGCAAGGCGACTGGCGTGGCCGTAGCCATCCCCTTGACGTTCTACCTGCAACCGGTGGCCGCCATCGCGTTCTTGATCGGTATTGCCAAAGGCGGCACCGCGGGTGGCGCGGTATCTGCCATTTTGCTCAATACACCGGGCGAACCATCATCAGTGCCCACGGCACTGGACGGTTACCCACTGGCACGACAGGGTAAGGCCAAAAAGGCTCTGAAGATGGGGTTGTTCGCGTCGGTGATAGGCGACTTTCTGGCCACCCTGTTGCTTATTGTTCTGGCAGCGCCCTTAGCTGAATACGCACTGTTGATCGGTCCCGTTGAGCTCTGCGCCATCTTGGTGTTTTCGCTCACCTTCATCGGCGCGCTGTCTGGACATTCCTTAATCAAAGGCCTGATCTCGGCCGCGTTGGGCATTTTTTTCGCGACTATTGGCATGGAGACGGAAACCTTTATCCCGCGCCTGACTTTTGGGGTGTTGGCTCTTGAGGATGGGATTTCGCTGGTACCCATGGCGATTGGCATGTTGGCGGTGGCAGAAATGGTTATCCAGGCAGGTAACATGCATAAGCTTGATGCGCAGTCTGCGAGTTTGCTGAGCGGTGGCAAACGCGAAGATCATGTGGTCACTTTTCTGGACTGGAAAGCCTGTCTGCCGGCGATTGGCCGTGGAACCGCGATTGGTTCGGTGGTTGGCATTTTGCCTGGTCTAGGGGCCAGTGTTGCTTCCTTTCTCTCGTACAGCGTTAACCAGCGCAAAGCCGACAAGCCAGAGGAGTTTGGGACCGGTCGCCTTGATGGGGTTGCGGCCGCCGAGAGCGCGGACAACGCTGTCGTGCCAGCCAGTCTGATCCCCCTATTCGCTTTGGGCATCCCGGGCAGCGTGATTGCGGCCATTTTGATTTCGGCGCTGGTCTTGCATGGACTTACGCCGGGGCCACTGATGTTCAAAGAACAACCGCAATTGGTTGCTGCAGTGTATGCCGCCATGCTGTGTGCCAGCATCTTCATGCTGTTGATTGGCCTTCTTGGGCAAAATCTATTCGCTCGAATCATCCACGTGCCCACTCGCTTGATCGTGCCAGGCGTGCTCTTCTTTTGCTGCATTGGGGCGTACATGGATACAGGTGATGTGTTTTCCGTCTACATCATGTTGGCGTTTGCGGTGCTGGGCTTTTTTGCCCGCAAGCTGGAGTTTTCCTTCGTAACTTTTTTGATCGGCTTTGTGCTGGGCCCCAGCGTTGAGCTCACCTTGCGCCAGTCTATTCAATTGCTGGACAAACAGGTTAGTCACCTTGCTGCGCATCCCATTGCGGTGCTGTTCATCGTTGCCACTGTGGCAACGGTGATATGGATTTCGCTCAAGAACTTGCGCGAAGCACAAGTGCGGCATCGCCGCGTCACTGGCTTGAAGTAAGCCTCAATATCCCCAAAAGGAGACAATCATGTACAAAAGTAAACGTCATTTTTTCGCGACGGTCGCCGCAGTGGCGGTTGCGTCGGCGCTGCTGTCGCCGCTAGCTCAAGCGGGCGATTACCCAGATCGTCCGATCACGCTGCTGGTCG
This sequence comes from Burkholderiaceae bacterium, assembly GCA_023268425.1. Taxonomy (GTDB): domain Bacteria; phylum Pseudomonadota; class Gammaproteobacteria; order Burkholderiales; family Burkholderiaceae_C; genus RS62. Next base: position 2,017 of record JALRFN010000141.1, read on the forward strand.
GTTACGCAGCCGGAGGGCAAACTGATTTGGTAGCCAGGGCTGCAGCCATGGCTATGGCAAAGGACCTAGGGCAGCCTATCAAGGTGGTCAATAAGCCTGGTGCTGGCGGAGCTGTGGCGGCACAGACCTTGTTGCAATCCAGCGCTGACGGCTATACCGTCCTCTTGCACCCCAACGTCACCGTGAACCTAGCGCCACTGCTGATGGAGCGCATTCCGTTCAAAGTGGACCAATTTGCCTACGCGGGCATGTTGACTGCATATCAACTCGGCTTGGTGGCGCACAAAGAGGCTCCGTACAACAACCTGGCTCAATTCGTGAGTTGGGCAAAGTCCAATCCCGGTTTCAGCTACGGTTCGTTGGGCCCGTCTGCGAACCTATACATCGATGCTTTGGTCAAAGCCCATGACTTGCGCGCCAACATCGTGCCACTGAAGGGCGGCGGTGACATGGTCAATTCCGTGCTGGGCAAGCAGGTTGCACTGGCCTGGTCTGGCGGTATTCACAAGAAGTACCCGGAGCAAATGAAAATGCTCGCGGCTGTGACCACTTTCCGTCACCCCAGCGATCCGCAAGTGGAAACCATCGATGAAGCGGGCTACCCATTGGGCATGGACACACGCTTGACCTTGATGCTACCCGTGGATGCGCCTCGACCTTTACTTGACCGGCTGGCGCAGGCCCTGAAGGCCGCTGCCGAAGACGCCGATTTCAAAAAGATCGTGGCCACAGCGCATATCCCCATCATGTTCAAGGGGGTAGATGCCGCTCGACAAGAAATGCAACAGAGCTACGCCCGCAACAAGGCAATTCTTGAGGGTGCGGGTATTCAGCCTAAGTGAACTATGAACCCAGGTGCTGCGCTTGCAGCCCCTGGGTTGGATGCAACGACATATTCATTGAACTAGAGAGAGTGATGTTTAAACCATTGCAAGGGGTCCGTATTGTTGACCTGAGTCAGGTGCTGGCAGGGCCCTTTGCGACCCATCAACTGGGTTTGATGGGGGCCGAAATCTTGAAAATAGAGAAACCTGGCGAAGGGGACTGGACGCGTCGTGGCGGACCTCTGCCTGAGTTATCCAACCGCAACATGGCCCTAGCCTATGTTGCACACAACGCGGGTAAAAAATCAGTAGCGCTGGATCTGAAAAAACCAGACGACTTGGCGCAGGTCAAACAACTCATTGCCAGCGCCGATGTATTCGTCGAGAACTTCAAGCCTGGTGTGGCGGGGCGTTTGGGCTTGGGCTTTGATGAGGTCAGGACCATCAACCCTACGATTGTTTATTGCTCGATTTCTGCCTATGGTCAGGACGGCCCACTCAGCCATCGGCCTGCTTATGACCACGTGATTCAGGGTATGTGCGGCGTCATGCTGACCACTGGTGCGCCTGGCAGCGGTCCCAACAAGGTGGGCGCACCATACATCGATT
>JALRFN010000190.1 GCA_023268425.1 Burkholderiaceae bacterium
GGGCACGGCCGCGAAGATCAAGAACACCGTGGCGGTGGTCGTGTCAAAACCAAACAAGGCCACCAACAAAGCCGCGGTGACGGGGGCAATGAAGTGGCGCACGCTGAGCATCGCCACGGTCAGCGCCTTGGCCGAGCGCAGGTCGGCCAGTTTCATGCCCGCGCCTGCGGCCATCAAGCCCAGCACCAAACCCGCTTGCCCCATGCTGCTGAGGGTGGGAGCGATCCATTGCGGCACGCTCAAGCCAGCCAGGTTGAATACCAAACCACCCAGCGTGGCCCAAACCAAAGGGTTGCGCCGCAGTTGTTGCAGCAGGTGCAAATCGCCTTGTCTGGCCATGGCGTAGACCGCGGCCATGTTGAACACCGGCACACAGACCCCAATCAAGACCCCCAACACGAGCATGCCCGGGTCGCCCAGCACTTGCCCCACGATGCTCAAAGCGATGAACGAGTTGAAGCGAAACCCGATTTGCGCGTTGGCCGCGTGGTCGCGTCGGTCAATGTGCGAGCTCAAGCCCGGCCACTTGGGCACACTGTAGGCCGCCGCAATCGTGACCGCCGCCAACAACCAACCCGCAGCCACCAAGCGCGAGGCGGCGGCCAGGTCGATGTGGGTTTTGGTGATCGCGTAAAACAGCAGCAGTGGAAAAAACAGGTAATACACCACGGCGTCGATTTGCGTCCAGACCGCGCGGTTGAGCTTGGTGAAGCGGCAGATCAGGTAGCCAGTGAAAATCAGCGTGAAGCTGGGCAGCAAGGTGGCGATCAAATTCATGGGGAAGCTTGGGTTCGGGGCGCGAGGCGGTGCAAGCGCTATTGTCGACGCGAAGTCGGCCCGCGACTGTCGCGGCGCCTGCTCAGCCTGGGTCGAGCGGGCAGGCGCTGGCGTAAAGTGCGTGTCATGACCAGCGCCCCGACCCCAGCCATCGACGCGGCCACCCAGGCGACCATCGACGCCTTTGTGGATGGCTTGTGGCTGGAGTCGGGCTTGGCCAGCAACACCTTGAGCAGTTACCGCAGCGACTTGAATGCCTTGGCCACTTTTTTAGCTGGGCAGGGCCAGCCCTTGCTGTCCGCCACCGAAGCGGACTTGCAGGCCTACATGGCCGCGCGTCACGCGGCGACCAAGGCCACCACGGCCAACCGCCGTTTGACGGTGAGCAAGCGTTTTTTCCGTTGGGCCTTGCGTGAGGGGCGCATCGCGGCCGATCCGACGGTGCGCCTGTTGGCGGCCAAGCAGGCACAGCGCATGCCCAAGAGTTTGAGCGAAGCCCAGGTGGAGGCCTTGTTGCGCGCCCCTCAGCTGGACACGCCTCTGGGTTTGCGCGACCGGGCGATGTTGGAGTTGATGTACGCCAGTGGCTTGCGGGTGAGTGAATTGGTGGCCATCAAGACCTACCAAGTGGGCATGAACGAGCAGGTCTTGCGCGTCACCGGCAAAGGCAGCAAAGAGCGTTTGGTGCCTTTTGGTGAGACGGCCAGCGATTGGATACAGCGCTATGTGTTGCAGGCGCGGCCAGCGATTTTGAGTGGCCAACTCAGCGAGGACTTGTTTGTGACGGCGCGGGGCAGCGCCATGAGCCGGGTGATGTTTTGGAACCTGGTGAAAAAATACGCGCGCTTGGCGGGTATTGAGGTGCCGATTTCGCCGCACACCTTGCGTCACGCGTTTGCCACGCACCTGCTCAACCATGGGGCTGACTTGCGCGTGGTGCAAATGTTGTTGGGGCACGCCGACATCTCCACCACCACGATTTACACCCACGTGGCGCGCGAGCGGCTCAAGTCGTTGCACGCCCAACACCACCCGAGGGCTTGAACATGGACACCACATTGTTGATGAACGTATTGGGTTGGTGTAGCTTGCTACACGCAGTCATGCTGTTGCTGAGCACGGTATTTTTGCGCTGGGCATGGCCCTGGGTGGGGGGCTGGTATGCGCGTCAGTTTGCCGTCGATGAGCAGCGCTTACGCACCGCCGCTTTGCAGGTGTTGATGATTTACAAAACCTTGGTGTGGACCTTTTTCGCCGTCCCTTACCTGGTGCTGCTGGGCTTGCGCGTGACAGGCTAGGGTTATCCCTTGCCTTTGCCGCGATTGCGGCGGATGCGGCTTGGCTTTCCTTATACTTCCGCGCATGAACAAGCTTCGCAACCACAGATTGCTCGCCCGTTGGGTGTTGCTGTGGTTTGTCTTGTTCGTGGGGGCGTCTGTGGCAGCGCCCATTGTCTCGCCACAAGCGTCGACACTGGCGTGCGGCGCAACTGGTATGAAGTGGGTCGACGTCAGCGACAGTGACGCGCCCAGTTCATCGGCGTCTCTGCATTGCCCCTTGTGCTTGCCCATGATGGCGCCGCCAGGGGCAGTGGCCGTGCTCGCCGTCACACCGCAGCCAGAGGCCGGGCCACTGCCCGCACCTGCACAGGCCTGGCGTGTTGCCGACGCGCGGCGCTCCCACTGGCCGCGAGGGCCTCCCGCCGCGGCCATCATTTGAACCCCTGGGTTTGTTGCCTGGCCTGAGGCGAGGCGGCAGCGTGGATGGCTTGAGCCTGGCCCAGGCGTTTGTCGGATGATCGAGTCGTCGGCCGCAATTTGGTCGCAGCACCGCGTATTGCACTGTTTTTCAGCCCCATAGCGTCGTTTTGGGGCCACAAAGCTCGCATAAACGGGTCTGTCAGGGCTGATTCGCCCTCGACGCGACAAGTCCGGCAGGCTCCAGCCGTAGGGCTTTGGGGATGTGTCGTGTGGATGTCTGCTGAGCGCGTGCGCGCTTGGGCCCGTGTGATGGCAATCGTGATGCTCTGTGTGGCGCTGGCGCCCACGGTGTCGCGTGCGCGTGCGTGGGCTTCGCCCAGCGCGAACTTTTGGGCAGACATTTGCACCACCGGCGATCGGGCCAGCCCGCAGCGTGTGGCGCCGGCTTGGGCCGCCTCCAGCAGCCTGAACCCAGGTGAGGAGACACACCTCGACCATTGCCCCTTGTGTTGGATCGGTGCGCAGCGCTGGGCACCGCCGCCCGCGCCATCGCCATGGCAACCGCTGCCTGCAAGCCCCTTGGTGTGGGTGCCGGTCCATTTCAGTTTTTCCCTTGCATGGACCTGTCGGGCCCCGCCCGCGCGTGCTCCACCGACGGTGACCTCGCTGATTTGAAGCCAGGCCGGGCCAAAGGAGCCCGCAATGGGAGCCGCACGTGCGAGCGGCTCTCGTCACCAGATGAAAGGGAGCATGTGATGAGCAGCTCGATGAATGGGAGTGAAACCGTGTGTTTGACTCCGGGGCAGGTGTTGCTGCGTGCCGGCGGTCAGGGACCGCTGTGGCGCGTCTCTGGCGGCACCTTGTGTGTACAGCAACGGCATGGTGCTGATGTCGCCTTGGTCCAACTGGCTTTGCCGGGGGACTGGATTGGGGTGGAGCGCTTGTGTGGCGAAGCCTATCGTTTCGAAGTGGTGGCCTTGACCGAGTGCAGCCTACAAACCCACGCCTTGGAGGCGGTGTCCGCACAAGAGGTGCTGGCCAGCAGTTTCGTGCGACAGCAAAAGCGTTTGGACGACATGACGCGCTTGCGAACCGGCAGCATGGTGCAGCGGCTGGGGCATTTGCTGCGCTTGCTGGGGGTGCCCCTGGGTCAAGCGCAGGTCAGGCCTCAACTGCCCACCTTGCGCGCGCTGGGCGGCATCGTCGATGCGGTGCCGGAAACGGTCTGCCGCGAGCTCAAGCGTTTGCTGCCCAGCGCGGCCCGGGCCGCATGAGGGCGCGGTGGGGTCGCCCGTTGAGGCGCTTGGTGTGCATGCTCTGGCCCGCTTGGGCGCTGGCTTCAGCGCACGCCCATGGCGTGCGCGCGGGGGACTTGCACATTG
>JALRFN010000218.1 GCA_023268425.1 Burkholderiaceae bacterium
AGTTGTGTGGCGACGTTGATTTTGAAGGCGTGCGCACCGTTGCTCGCGCCATCACTCCGGTACCGGGAGGCGTGGGGCCCATGACCATCACCATGCTGATGGCCAATACCTTGAGTGCTGCACAGCGCGCCATGGCAGCCAACTGAGCCCGGCGCGAGTCAATTCGGCGCGCCACACTGGGCGCGGCTCACCAAAACTCAGGCGAACACGCTTTGTCTCGACGACAAACGCCAGTTGACCCAACCTGCGGCCAAAAAACTGACCAAAACCAAGCCACTGCCCAAACCGTGCCACAGCGGCAAATTGCCGCCTGTGGCGCGCGCACTCACGATCAGCGGTGCCACCGCCCAATGGTTCAGGATAGCGGCCAAGACGGCCAAGCCAATGGCCCAACCCACGTGACGGGTGCGGCACAAGGGGTCTTGCCAAGTCAACAAAGCCAGCAACAAGCCCACGCACACCGTCCAATAGGCATGCACATCGAAGATGCGCGCGGCGATGCTCCCCGCCAGGGCTTTTTCCGGTGACACAGCAAAGATCACCGGCACCGCCACAAAGGCCAAGCCAGCCATGACGCCCCACCACAGCGCCGCGATCAATCGATTGAGTCGCAACATCACTCGTAACGCACGGCGACGATTTCCCAGCGGCGCACGCCGCCAGGTGCTTGGACTTCCGCCACATCGCCCTCTTCCTTGCCAATCAAGGCACGGGCAATCGGCGAGCTGACGTTGATCAAACCCAGCTTCAAATCGGCCTCGTCCTCACCAACGATCTGATAACTGACTTGCTCACCGCTGTCTTCGTCTTCCAAATCAACGGTGGCACCGAACACCACTTTGCCCTCGGCATCCAAGGCTGAGGGGTCGATGACTTGGGCGGCCGACAGCTTGCCTTCGATCTCGGCAATGCGACCTTCAATGAAACCTTGGCGGTCTTTCGCGGCATCGTACTCTGCGTTTTCGCTCAAATCACCCTGCGCGCGTGCTTCAGCGATGGCTTGGATGATCGCCGGTCGCTCCACCGTTTTGAGGTGCTGCAATTCGGTTTTGAGTTTTTCGGCACCGCGCTTGGTCACCGGAAAAGTCGCCATGGTTATCTCCGTGTTCTGAAATGACAAACCGCCTTTGGCGTGAACCAAAGGCGGTGATGTTGTGGCTCAAGTGTAAACCAGCGGGCTTGGCCACTGCCAAGCCGAGCTGACTCAGGGCAACAAGGCGTGCAGCTCTTGCACCGAATACACGTCCAGATCGTCGACTTGGCGGATGCCCTCTACGGCCGCTTCTGCCCCCGAAATGGTCGTGAACGTGGTGATGCGCGCTTGCAATGAAGAAGTGCGAATCTGACGCGAATCGGCAATCGCATTGCGACGCTCTTCCACGGTGTTGATCACCATGCAGACTTGGTTGTTCTTGATCAAGTCAACCACGTGCGGACGACCCTCGGCCACTTTGTTGACCACTTCGCAAGGCACCCCAGCGGCTTGAATGGCGGCCGCAGTGCCCTTGGTCGCGATCAGCGGGAAGCCCAACTGAGCCAAGTCACGAGCAACCGCCACTGCGCGTGGCTTGTCACCCTCTTTGACCGTCAAGAAGACCTGATTGACCTTATCCGTGGGACGCGGCAAGCGCACACCAGCGCCCATTTGCGACTTCACGAAAGCCTCACCAAAGGTCTTGCCCACGCCCATGACCTCACCCGTGGATTTCATCTCTGGGCCGAGGATGGTGTCCACGCCAGGGAACTTCACGAACGGGAACACGGCTTCTTTGACACTGAAGTAAGGCGGCGTGACGTCCTCGCCAATGCCTTGCGCATCCAAGCTGGTACCGGCCATGCAACGCGCCGCCACCTTGGCCAATTGGATGCCTGTGGCTTTGGACACGAAGGGCACTGTGCGCGAGGCACGCGGGTTGACCTCCAAGACAAAGATCACGTCTTGACCATCGATCTCTTGGATCGCGAACTGCACGTTCATCAAACCCACGACATTCAAAGCCTTGGCCATCGCGGCGGTTTGGCGCTTGAGCTCGTCAATGGTGTCTTTGCGCAGGTAATAAGGCGGCAGCGAACACGCCGAGTCACCACTGTGCACACCGGCTTGCTCGATGTGTTCCATGACACCGCCAATGAACACGCGCTCACCGTCGCACAAAGCATCCACGTCACATTCGATGGCGTCATTCAAGAAACGGTCCAACAGCACGGGCGAGTCGTTGCTGACCTTGACCGCTTCACGCATGTAGCGCTCGAGGTCTTGCGGCTCGTGCACGATTTCCATCGCGCGACCACCCAGCACATAACTGGGACGCACCACCAGTGGATAGCCCAAGGCATCGGCCTTGGTCATGGCCTCCGACTCGTTGCGCGCGGTGGCGTTGGGGGGCTGTTTCAGCCCCAAGTCATGCAGCAGCTTTTGGAAGCGCTCGCGGTCTTCGGCCGCGTCGATCATGTCGGGGCTGGTACCGATGATGGGCACCCCCGCGGCCTCCAAACCCAGCGCCAGCTTCAGCGGTGTCTGTCCGCCGTACTGCACAATCACGCCCACAGGGCGCTCTTTGTCCACCACCTCCAGCACGTCTTCGAGGGTGAGCGGTTCAAAGTAAAGCCGATCGGAGGTGTCGTAATCGGTTGATACCGTCTCGGGGTTGCAGTTGACCATGATGGTCTCGTAGCCGTCGTCACGCATGGCCATGGCCGCGTGCACGCAACAGTAGTCAAACTCAATGCCTTGGCCGATGCGGTTGGGACCGCCGCCGAGCACCATGATTTTCTTTTTGTCGCTGGGCTCGGCTTCGCATACCGTCTCGTAAGTGGAATACATGTAAGCCGTGTGGGTAGCAAATTCGGCCGCACAAGTATCCACCCGTTTAAAAACTGGCCGTATGCCTTGGGCATGGCGTCGTTGGCGCACCGCTTGCTCGGTGGTTTTGAGCAATTTGGCCAGGCGTCGGTCGCCAAAACCCTGTCGCTTCAGGGCGAACAAGGTCGGGGCCTCAATGGCC
>JALRFN010000246.1 GCA_023268425.1 Burkholderiaceae bacterium
ACCTCGCCTCGCCGGACTTCTGGGGTCGCACGCTGCAGAACTGGCAGAGCGAGCTGCTCGCCATCGGCACCATGGCGGTCTTCGCGATCTACCTGCGTGAGCGGGGGTCACCGGAGAGCAAGGAGGTCGGGGCGCCGCACGCGGTCGGCGTGGATGGTCAACTCGCCCGTACGGGTCTTGAACAGCTTGCCCTCTGCCGCCACGATGTCACCCAAGTCCCAATGCTTGAACGCCGCGTGCGCCTCTTCGCCCACGCTGTCATTGTTGATGTAGACCTGAATGCGGCCCTGCGAAGGCCCAAACGAAGCATCTTGCAGCGTGAAGAAGCTGGCTTTGCCCATCACGCGCTTGAGCATCATGCGCCCGGCCACGCTGGCCGAAACGGGCTTTTCTTCCAGCACCTCTTTGCTCAACTCAGCATAGGCTTCGTGCAAGTGCTGAGCTCGGTCTTGCGGTTTGAAGTCGTTGGGAAATGCCACCTCGCCGCCACTGGCCTGCTGCTCGCGCAAGGCTTTGAGCTTTTCGCGGCGCTCGGCGATCAATTGGTTTTCATCAACTTCGGGCACGACTTGGCCCGCATGGGCGGTGGGTTCTGACATGGATGGCTCGTTTAAACAGCAACAACTTCGCTTTTGAGGCGATTGCCTCAGGGCGAGGCAAACCCGAAATTTTAACGGGCTGGCTTCAAGGCTGTCCGTTTCCGCCCTGGCGCAAACGGGCGAGCTTCTCAGCGATCTTGATTTCCAAGCCCCGGTCGACCGGCTCGTAAAAACGTTGGGGCTGCATGCCATCGGGGAAATAGGTCTGGCCCGCTGAAAACCCATCAGCCTCGTCATGCGCGTAACGGTAGCCTTCACCATGACCCAATTGCTTCATCAGTTGGGTCGGCGCGTTGCGCAAATGCATGGGAACGGCGCGCGAGCCATCTGCTTTGACCCAAGCACGGGCAGCCTTGTAGGCGACATAAGCCGCATTGGACTTGGGCGCCACCGCCAGGTACACCACACACTGAGCCAAAGTCAGCTCGCCTTCAGGCGAGCCCAAGCGTTCGTAGGTTTCAGCCGCGTCCAAAGCCATGCGCAAAGCGCGCGGGTCGGCCAAACCAATGTCTTCGCTGGCCATGCGAATCAAACGTCGGGCCACATAGCGCGGCTCGGCGCCCGCGTCCAAGATGCGCACCAACCAGTACAAAGCGGCGTCTGGATCGGAGCCTCGCACGGACTTGTGCAATGCGCTAATCGCGTCGTAAAACGCGTCGCCACCTTTGTCGAAACGACGCAAACGCTCGCCCATTTGGGTTTGCACCCAAGCCGCACCAACCTCGCCAAGCCGCCCCTGCTGAGCAGCCACTGCCAGCACTTCAACGGCATTCAACAATCGGCGGGCATCGCCATCGGCATATGCAACAAGCAAATTTTGCGCAGCATCGTCAAACGCGGGGACATCGGCTTCACCCATGGCCCGGTGCAACAACAAACGCAGATCTTCTGTGTCTAGAGGCTGCAACACATAAACGGCAGCCCGCGACAACAAAGCCGAATTGACCTCGAATGACGGGTTCTCGGTGGTGGCGCCGATGAAGGTCAACAAGCCGGACTCCACATGCGGCAAAAACGCATCTTGCTGGCTTTTGTTAAAGCGGTGCACCTCGTCGACGAACAAGATGCTGGGTTTGGGGTCTAAGCCTTCACGCGCGGCGCGCGCTTGTTCCACCGCCTCGCGAATCTCTTTGACGCCACCCAATACCGCGCTGATGCTCAAAAACTGCGCGTCAAAGGCCGATGCCATCAGCCGGGCCAGAGTGGTCTTGCCCACACCCGGAGGCCCCCACAAGATGCAAGAGTGCGGGCGCCCCGACTCAAACGCCACCCTCAGCGCCTGCCCCGCCCCCAGAAGGTGCCGCTGCCCCACCACCTCAGCCAATGAGTGGGGGCGCAAGCGCTCAGGCAATGGAACGTGAACAGCAGACATCAATCGGAACAAAAAGGCATGTGTAAGTCTTCAAGGATACGCGCTCTAGACATTAGACTCTCACGCGACCACAACACCACTGCACATGAAACAAGCGGGTTTTACATGGGCGTCAGCGGCTTAACGCTGATCGATCACATCGACCTGAGCAGGTGGACTGAATTGAAACGCTTGCGCTGATACGGCTTGTCCCATGCCAACGCCAGCAAAGCGAAAGGCGGACCGCTGTCCGAAGGCGTCAACCATCTCCAGGCGCACCAAGCCCTGCCCGTCAAACGCCAGTTTGGCTTCAAGCAAAGCCGCGTCTTTTTGTTTCGGCTTCGCCAACATCCATTGCAGGCCTTGCGCATCGGGCAAGTCTTGCAAAGCAAACACACCACGCAAAGCTTGCAGGTCTCGCGCAGACAGCAACAACCCCGCAGGCGAAGTGGCCAGCGTTCGCTGCTGGTCGCTCACCGTGACTTGCTGCAGATCGAGGTCATAGAGCCACACCGCGCGCCCATCAGCGATGATGGCTTGCTCGAAGGGCTTGGCGTAGTCGAAGCGGAAGCGATTGGGTCGGACAAAGCGCATGCGCCCTTGAAGGGTCTGGGTCGGTGCCTTGCTGTTGGCTGGGGTCACGGTTTGCGTGAACGCCACATCGCCGCTTTGCACAGAGGACAAAAAGTGCTCAAGACCTGCTAAACCGCCCGCTTGGCCCCAACTCGCGCAGGCGCTCAGCAAGGCGGCGAGAACAACATGAAGTGCACGCATCATTCCTCCCGGGGCGGAACCAAGATTTCTCGTTGGCCGTTGCCACCCATGGCACTGACCATGCCAGCGGTTTCCATCTCTTCCAACATGCGTGCGGCTCGGTTGTAGCCAATCTTCAAATGCCGCTGCACCAATGAAATGGAGGCCTTGCGGTGCTTGAGGACGACTTCAACCGCTTGGTCGTACATGGGGTCTTTTTCGCCGTCGTCATCGCCGACCAATGCGCTGCCCAAGGCGTCGGTGGTCCCGCCTTCTAGAACCCCATCGATGTAGTTCGGCTCGCCTTGTGACTTGAGGTATTCGACCACGCGGTGGACTTCATCGTCGCTGACAAATGCACCGTGCACACGTTGTGGAAACCCGGTGCCAGCAGGCAGGTAAAGCATGTCCCCCATGCCCAGCAGCGCCTCAGCGCCCATCTGATCCAGAATGGTTCGCGAGTCGACCTTGGAGCTCACTTGAAAAGATACGCGAGTCGGGATGTTGGCCTTGATCAAGCCCGTGATCACGTCCACGCTGGGGCGTTGCGTTGCCAAGATCAAATGGATGCCAGCCGCCCGAGCCTTTTGCGCCAATCGCGCGATCAATTCTTCAATCTTCTTGCCCACGACCATCATCAGGTCGGCCAACTCATCAATGACCACCACAATCAACGGGAAGGTTTGCAAGGGCTCGGGCTCGTCAGGTGTCAATGAAAACGGGTTCGCAATCAACTCACCGCGCGCAGTTGCTTCTTTGATTTTTTGGTTGTAGCTGGCGACGTTGCGCACACCCATTTTGCTCATGAGCTTGTAACGCTTTTCCATTTCCGCAACGCACCAATTCAAACCATGTGCGGCCTGCTTCATGTCCGTCACCACTGGTGCCAACAGGTGCGGGATGCCCTCATAAACGCTCATTTCCAGCATCTTGGGGTCAATCATCAACAAGCGCACATCTTGCGGCTCGGCTTTGTACAGCAGGCTCAAAATCATGGCGTTGATGCCGACCGACTTGCCCGAGCCCGTCGTGCCCGCAACCAAAC
>JALRFN010000282.1 GCA_023268425.1 Burkholderiaceae bacterium
GATTTCTGCAACCACGACGGGCGCTTGGGCCAACACCGCAGGCATGTAATCAACCGCCAGCCCGAGGGAGTGACGCCCGTCGGCTGCTGCCTCGCTGAGCTGCAGCAAGACCAAGTCGGCTTTGATCTGGCCGCGTTCAAACAAGTCGGGTACTTGTGAAAAACGCGTCATGTTGGGCGTGACCCAACCCTCTGCGATGGGCTTGCGCAACGCTTTACCCGGAAAAAATGCGTGCACTTGCAGGTGCCGAGTCGCCTCGATGCTGGCGTAAGGCGCGTCACCCATCGGCATGAACACATAGACCTTGGCACCAGACAGCTGCGGGGCGCACTCGGCCAGTTGAGCAGCCAGCGCTTCAGGTTCGGCAAAACCGGTGTGGATGACGACCGTGGGTTGGGGGGGCAATTGCGCGAGCGCTTGTTCGAGGTGCGTAATGGGTTTCATGGTGGCTCAGAGTTCTTAGCCGGAGTCTGCAACACCTACGGGTTGACTGCTGTCCGATGCGTTACGGCCTAAGGGCGAATAACTGATTTGTTGGCTGCACTTAGCGACCAGCCCGCGCAGCAAACGCCACTGAATGCAGTCGCCCCAGTCTCAATCTTGTGTTCATGCTCAGACCAAGCTGTTCGTCGAGTGTGTGCTATTGCACAGAGTCGATTTGCCTTGATGTCAATTAGTACCCATTTACGATTTTTGCGTCATTTTTGAGATTGTTTAATAAATTAAATTTGTTCTTATGTATTACATTTATAGCTGGTTTCAACTGAACACATGGGGCATGAAGTGACCGCTGCAATGAAGGTAGAAATTCGCAACAGCAACGATGTGAAACAAAGCATTGAAGTGCTGGCAGGCCAAACCAGGCGAATCGCGGCCAAAGGCGCGCGTCGGATCGAGCTGACTGACGTTGAAACTGAGCTGGGTCCATTGCAGGTCGACCTGCGCCGCGTTGGGGGCGATCTTGTCGTGAGCCTCCAGGAGGCCGGGGCGGAATTGATCATCGAGGGCTTTTACGATGAGGACGCCCCACCCGAATTGGTCGGGCTCGGCCCCGATGGACAGTACTACCAATATGTGCCTCAGGATGGCGAGCTGAGCTCCTATGCATCAAACTTGAGCGATGGTGGGCACGCCATGCAGGTGCTCAGTGGGCAGCCCAGTGGTGCTGCCGTCGGCGTCTTTGCTGCGCAACCCATTCTTGGACTCTTGGGTGTTGGTGCGCTGGGTGCGGGGGCGCTGGATGGGGGGGCAAGCGCGCCTCAACCGCCAGATGCGCCTGGTGATACCAAGATCCACGACACGGACGGCGACGGAAACCCCAATGCCACGGGCACAGGTCAACCGGGCAACACCATCACAGTCAAAGCGCCAGATGGTCAAACTTTCACGGGCGTAGTCGACAGCAGCGGCAACTGGGACATCAACCTGCCTGGCGTGAGCCCCAAGACAGGTACCTACAGTAGCACCAGTACAGATGGCAACGGTAACACCAGCACACCCGCCACGACAGGCGTGGATGGCACAACCGACATCACCGCGCCGCCTACCCCGGGCAATCCGCAAGTGCATGACACCGATGGAGACGGCAACCCCAACATGACGGGCACGGGCGAACCGGGCTCGACCATCAAAGTGACCACGCCAGACGGGCAAACCTTCACTGGCGTGGTGGACGGCAGCGGCAACTGGGACGTGAATCTGCCTGGCGTGAGCCCAAAGACAGGGACCTACACGGCGACCAGCACCTGATCAAAACCGCCCGGTGCAGCCCGGTCAACTAACACAGTGGGGACGCCCTGCGCACGCAAATAATTGAGGGTGCGATGATTGGGGTCGGCGGTTGGCGCGATGATGATACCGTCTACGCGCCGCTCACGT
>JALRFN010000058.1 GCA_023268425.1 Burkholderiaceae bacterium
GTACCAAGCCCGAGCTCAAGGAGCATTGGTTCAAGGAAATATAGAACCCAGCGCGCCTTGCAGACGCCGCTATTGTAGGTCTTCAGCGCCCGGTTCTCAGAGGAGTTGGCCGTCGTCTTGCAGCGCTTGGTCGACACGCGCAATCAGCTGGCGCAAGCGCTGCTCGGTGTCCGCGTCGTTCGGCGTCGCGGCGGCAGGTGCAGCTGCTGTGGCCTCGGCAGGCGCGGGCATTTGGCTGAGGCCTTGTTCAGCTTTGGTCAAATCGAAGGCCAAGTTCAGGCTGGCCAAGACCGCGATGCGGTCGCGGGCCTTGATTTTGCCGGCGTCGCGGATGTTGCACATGGCGCGATCCACCCGCCCTGCAGCTGCGCGCAAGGCGTCCTCTTCGCCGTCGGGGCTGCCCAAGACATAGCCCTGACCCATGATGGAGACTTCAACACGGCTCATGCGGTGGGCTCCTCAGAGTCAGGCAGGCGTGCCATCAGGGCTTCCACCCGCTGTTTGGCCGCTTGCAAACGCGACTTGAGTTGATCGCGTTCGTGGCTGACTTGTTGGTGCTGGTTGTGCAACAAAGCGTGGGCGCGTTGCAACTCTTCGTGGCGCAACACCAAGCGCTCAACGCGTTCTTGTAGCTGTTCGATCAGGTGGGGGGAGGCCATGCTCGGAATTGTAGGCGCTTGTCCGCGCGCGCGTCAGCTTTTGGTTGCGCTCGATTTTGGTTGAAAGTCACACAGATCGTTGACAGCGCATTGCCAGCATTGTGGGCGGCGCGCTTGGCACACGTAGCGCCCGTGCAGAATCAACCAATGGTGAGCGTCGACCAGATAGGGCGTGGGGATGACTTTCAACAGGCCTTGCTCCACCGCCAGGGGCGTTTTGCCCGGTGCCAAGCCGGTGCGGTTGCTGACCCGAAAAATGTGCGTGTCCACGGCCATGGTGGGTTCGCCAAAAGCCACGTTGAGCACCACGTTGGCGGTTTTGCGGCCCACGCCCGGCAGGGCTTCCAGCGCTTCGCGGCTGCGAGGCACGCTGCCGCCATGTTGCGCGACCAAGATGCGGCAAGTTTCCATCAGATGCTTGGCTTTGCTTTTGTACAAGCCAATGGTTTTGATGTGAGACACCAAGCCCTCTAAACCCAAGTCGAGGATGGCTTGCGGTGTGTTGGCCACCGGAAACAAGCGCCGCGTGGCCTTGTTGACACCCACGTCAGTGGCTTGCGCAGAGAGCAAAACTGCGGTCAACAATTCGAACACGCTCGTATACTCCAGCTCGGTGTTGGGCTGGGGGTTGGCCGCCTGCAAGCGGGCAAAGAAAAGCTCAATGTTTGCTCGTTTCATGTCTGGATTGTGGCCCATGTCTTTGCCCTTCGCGCAGCGCCTTCAAAACGTCGAAACCTCTGCCATTCGGGAGCTGTTCAAGCTGCTGGGCAAGCCCGGCATCATCAGCTTTGCCGGCGGTTTTCCTGACGCGGCCTTGTTTGATGTCGAGGGCGTGCGCGCCGCCACCGAAGCGGCGTTGACGGCCGATGCGGCCGGTGCATTGCAGTACGGCGCCACCGAGGGCTACCAACCCCTGCGCGAAGAAATTGCACGGTTCATGGGCAGCAAAGGTGCGCAGGTTAACGCCAGCGAATTGATCGTCACCACGGGCAGTCAGCAAGCCCTGGACTTGATCGGCAAGACCATGATTTCACCGGGCGACACGGTGTTGGTCGAAGGCCCCACGTTTTTGGCCACCATCCAGTGCTTCCGTTTGTATGGCGCCAATTTGGTGACCATTCCAGTGGACGGCGACGGGGTCGACGTCGAGGCCATGGCGCGTTTGATCGACGAGCACAAACCCAAATTTGTGTATTTGATTCCGACCTTCGGCAACCCCAGCGGGGCGACCCTGAGCTTGGCACGCCGCCAGCGTGTTCTGGAGTTGGCGGTAGCCACGCAAACGCTGGTGGTGGAAGACGATCCCTACGGTGATTTGTATTTCGGTGAGGCACCGCCGCCAAGCTTGTGGGCGCTGAGTGCACAAGTCGCGGGCAGCCGCGAGTTCTTGGTGCACTGCGGCAGCTTGTCCAAGATCTTGTCGCCGGGTCTGCGTGTGGGCTGGTTGGTGGCGCCCCCCGCTTTGTTGGCCAACGCCGTGATGTGTAAGCAGTTCAGCGATGCGGCTACATCCACGTTTGCGCAAGCGACCGCCGCGCAGTATTTGCAGGCAGGCGGCTTGCCGGGTGCTTTGGCCAAGGTGCGTCCGGTCTACGCGCAGCGTGCGCGCACCATGGTCGAGGCTTTGGGGCGCGACTGCGGCGACGCCGTCTCGTTTGTCGCGCCTGGCGGCGGCTTGTTTGTTTGGGCGCGCTTGACCGCGCCAAACGCGGATGCCGCTGCATTCGCCAAACGGGCGATTGAGCAAGGCGTCGCCTTCGTGCCTGGCGCACCGTTTTTTGCGCAAAACCCCGATCGCGCCAGCTTCCGTTTGTCTTTCGCCACCGTTGCGCAAGACAAAATCCGCGAGGGCGTGGCCAAGCTGGCCCAAGCGCTTTGATGCGACTGGCGCGCCCCGCCTAGACCCGCAGGTGGCCTAGGCGCCCAAACAACGCCCCGGCGCGGGCTGGCTGCTGGCAAGCGCGCCGCAGTCGGGGTGGACCACAGCGCGCAGGTGCGAGGCCTTCAGCTGTTCAGCCAGCTCCACAAGCGCGCAGGCGTGAGTGGCATTTGCAGTTGCTGCGCCAGCGCCCCCTTGCCTTGACGAGCCAGCGCATCGGCCACGGCGTTGACCACCGCGGGCGTGGCGCCAATCGTGCCCAACTCACCCACCCCTTTGACCCCGAGGATGTTGGTCTTGCACGGAATACTTTGATCCGTGTGCGTGTTGAAGTCCACGTGCATGACGTCGGCGTGCGGCACGGCATAGTCCATCAAGCTGCCGGTCAGCAACTGCCCGCCTTGGTCTTCGTAGACCACCAATTCGTTCAAGGCCTGGCCGATGCCTTGGACCGCGCCGCCATCCAACTGGCCGCGCACGATGGTTGGACTGATCACACGGCCAATGTCGTTGACCGAGGTGTAGGCGACGACTTCGGTTTCGCCGGTTTCGGGATTGACCTCGACCTCACACAGGTGGCAACCGTTGGGCCAGGTGACGCCGCCCGCAGTGGTGCTGGAGTCGACGTTGATGCGGCCTTGCGCTTGGCGCGCCGCCAAGTCGCCCAGCCCAATGCGCAAGTCCGTGCCTTTGACCGTGAAACTGGCGGCGGCGTATTCCAGGTCTTGTGCGGCGGCTTCCAAGGCTTCGGCGGCGAGTTCGCGGGCCTTGTCCATGGCGCGCTGCGAACCTTGGGCCACCGCGCCGCCGCCAGTGAAGATCGAGCGCGAGCCGGCTGAACCAAAGCCGTTGCCGCGGTCGGTGTCGCCCAGCACAACGCGCACCTGATGGATGGGCACTTGGAACACATCGACCACCAACTGCGCCAACGAGGTGGCGATGCCTTGGCCCATTTGGTTCACGGCCGAGAACACTTCGATCACGCCATCGTC
>JALRFN010000414.1 GCA_023268425.1 Burkholderiaceae bacterium
TTCCCCGATTACCACGCCGAGGCACCGGGAGCGGCGCAGGGCGGGCGCTCGTTTGTCACGCGCCCTTACGACGCGCGCAATTTGGGCCCGCTGCTCAAGGACTTGGGCCCGGTGCTGCCGGAGTTGACGGTGTTCGGCGTGACGATTGGCTCGGGCAAAGACATCTTGCATTTCATGCGGGCCTCGCGTTCGCTGGAGTCGGCTTGGTATGTCGCCAAGCGTTTGAGCCGCCACTTTTTGGAGGTTCTGCGCTACGGCCGCGGCATGACGCTGACCAACGGCAATGCCTTGGCTGCGCGACTGGTCAAAAGTGCCGCTGACTTGAAGGTCGAGGTGATGTTGTCGTCGCCGGCGACGGGGCTGTTGCAGCAAGACGGTCGGATCTGCGGCGCACGCTTGCAACGCCAGGGTCAAAGCCTTGAGGTGCACGCCCGCCACGGCGTGGTGCTGGCCAGCGGCGGTTTTCCGCACGACCCTGAGCGCACCGCGCAGACCTATGCGCACCTGCAAGCCGGTCACCTGCATGTTTCACCCACGCCGCAGGCCAACACCGGCGACGGTGCGCGCATGGCTGAAGGCGTTGGCGGCGTGTTTGACGACAGCTTGCAGCAAGCGGCGGCGTGGACGCCGATGTCTTTGGTGCCGCGCAAAGACGGCAGCACCGGCATATTCCCGCACTTCATCGACCGCGCCAAACCCGGGGTGATCGCCGTGGACCAAGACGGCAAGCGTTTCACCAACGAGGCCAACTCCTATCACGACGTGGTGCAAGCCATCGTCAAGGCCTCTGAGGGCAAGGCCGAAAGTGCGTGCTGGCTGGTGGCCGATCACCGCGCCATTCGCCGCTACGGCCTGGGTTTCGTCAAACCCTTCCCGCTGCCCATGGGGCAACACCTGCGCAATGGCTACCTCAAGCGTGGCCGCACGCCCGCTGAATTGGCCGCATTGATTGGCGTCGAGCCGGCGGTGCTTGAGGCGACGATTCGCGACTACAACAGCCACGCACAGCACGGCCGTGACCCGCTGTTCGGTCGCGGCAGTAAGGCCTACAACCGCTACCAGGGCGACGCCTTGCATGGCCCCAACCCCTGCGTTGAGCCCCTGCGCACGGGGCCTTACTACGCGATCAAGTTGGTGCCGGGTGACATTGGCTCGTTCATGGGCCTGAAGACCAACGCCAACGCGCAAGTGTTGCGCGCCGATGGCCAAGCCATTGAGGGCCTCTACGCGGCGGGCAACGACGCGGCCAGCGTCATGGGCGGCGAATACACCGGTGCCGGCATCACCTTGGGGCCAGGTTTCACCTTTGGCTACATCGCTGCGTGCCACATCGCCGAGCGCGCCCAAAGCGCCCCCAACGCGGCTTGAGCTTTGGCATAGATGCACACAACATGAAACAGCAGATCAATCTGAACGACAAAGTCGCCCTGGTCACCGGGGCTGCGCAGGGCAATGGTCGGGCCATCGCCTTGGGCCTGGCAAGGGCTGGTGCACGGGTGGTCGTCACCGACGTGAACCTTGACAAAGCGCAGGCTACTTGCGATGAGATCACCGCGCTGGGCGCGCAGGCCATGTGTCTGCGCCTGGACATCGTAGACGCCGAGCAATCCCGCGCGGTCGTGGCCGATGTGGTGGCGCGCTGGGCTGGCCTAGACATCTTGGTCAACAACGCAGGCATTTTGATGCGCGGGGGCATGGATGAGCCCAACGCCGCCGAGCAGATGCAGCGCGTCATGCAGGTCAACGTGCAAGGCACCTTCAATGTCAGCCACGCTTGCCTGGCGCCTCTGCGCGCCTCGCGGGGTGCGGTGGTCAACGTCGCCTCGGTGGCCGCATTTGCGGGCTGGCCCAACACGGTGGGCTACTCGCCGTCCAAAGGGGCTTTGCGTTTGTTCACACAGTCCTTGGCGGCTGAGTTGGGCCGTGACGGCGTGCGGGTGAACGCGATTGCGCCAGGCGTGATCGCCACCGAGATGTCGGCCGTCACACGCGCGGACCCAGTGCGACTGCAGCAGTTCCTTACCCGCATCCCGCTGGGGCGCGTCGGTGAGCCTGATGAGTTGGTGGGCGCCGTGTTGTTTTTGGCCTCGGACTTGTCCAGTTACGTCACCGGCATCACCTTGCCGGTGGACGGCGGCTTCTTGGCGGCTTGAGCTCACACCATGAAGTCCAATTCCATTCAAGCCCCGACCAACCCGGCGCCCGTGCGCTGGGCGCGTTCGGCGGCGCACGCAGCCTTGGTGGCATCAGAAGTGGGCATCGCTGCGATGCTGCTGCTGGTGGTCGCCGATGTGTGCTGCCGTGCGGTTTTCAATCTGGCCATTCCCGGTGTCGACACCGTGGTGGCCGCTTACCTGATGGTGGCGACGATTTTTTTGCCGCTGGCGATGCTGCACGCCTTGGATGAAAACATCGTGGTGGACATCGTGTACGGCGCCTTGCCCGCACGTGCGCAAGCGGTTTTGGATGTCATGGCCCATTTGGCGACCCTGGCGTTTTATGGCTTGTTGGCCTGGATTTATGCACAGGTCTCGGTGGAGTCGGTGACCGTTCGCGAGTTCGTGACCGGCACCTGGGACGTGCCGATTTGGCCGGCTCGCTTGATCATGCCCTTGGGCGCGAGTTTGGGCGCGGGCGTGGCGGCGGTGTTGTTGGTGCACGCGGCTGCGCGGGCCTGCGCGCCCGCTGCCATGCGGCCTGCGCGTGCTGGGGGGGCGTCATGAGTGCACGCGAATGGGTCGGCGCCTGGGGCGTGGGCATTGTGTTGTTGCTGGTTGCGCTGCGCGTACCGGTAGGGGTGGCCATGGGATTGGTGGCCTTTGGGGGCATCGGGCTGGCGGTGAACTTCAATGCGGCTTTGGCGATTCTGAAGTCGGTGCCGTTTGAGATGGTGGGCGATTGGAACCTGTCGGCCATCCCCATGTTTTTGTTCATGGGCTACATCGCCGCATCGTCCGAGTTGACCAAGAATTTGTTTCGCTCGGCGCGCATCGTCTTGGGTTGGTTGCCCGGGGGCTTGGCCTCTGCCACCGTGGTGTCGGCCGCCTTGTTTGCCTCGGCCAGTGGCTCCAGCGTGGCCACCGCGGCAGCGTTCTCGCGCTCGGCCGTGCCTGAAATGTTGCGCGCCGGCTATCACCCAGGTTTGGCCACTGGCTCGGTCGCTGCGGCAGGCACCTTGGGCGCCTTGATCCCGCCGTCGGTGTTGATGATTGTGTTTGGCATCACCATGTCCCAGTCCATCAACAGCTTGTTCATCGCGGGCTTGGTGCCTGGCCTGCTGTCGGCCTTGATGTTCGTGATCTACATCACCGTGCGTGTTAGCGTGCAGCCGCACTTGGCGCCCCGCGTGACCGAGCGGCTGTGTGCCGAGCAACGCCGCGAAGCCTTTCGCGACGTCTGGCCTTTGCCCTTGATCATCGTTGGTGTCATTGGCGGCATTTTTGCGGGTCTGTTCACCCCGACCGAAGCCGGGGCAGTGGGCGCAGCCTTGACCTTGTTACTGGCGTGGTTGCGTCGCGCCTTGACCGGGACGATTGTGCGCGAGGCCTTGCAGCAAACCGGGCGGGGCACGGCCGCCATTTTCATTGTGGTGGTCGGCGCCGCTTTGTTCCAGCGCCTGTTGGCCATGACCGGCATGGCGAATTGGTTTTCTGAGCTGGTCGTGGCGCACGTGGACTCGCAGTTGACGCTGATCCTGTCCATTGCCTTGCTCTATTTGGTGATGGGTTGTTTTTTGGAACCCGTCTCCATCATGTTGCTGACCCTGCCCGTGCTGACCCCGATCTTGCAGCACTTCGACGTCAACCTGATTTGGTTTGCCGTCATCACCGTCAAGTTGCTGGAGATGGGCATGGTGACGCCACCCATGGGCATGAACATTTTTGTGGTCAAGAGCGCCATGGGCGACGCCGTGAGCCTGGGCCAAATCTTCCGAGGCGCTGCGGGCTTCTTGCTCGCCGACTTCGTCACCCTGGCTTTGATCATTGACTTTCCAGCGTTGTCGCTTTGGCTGACGCCTTTGGGTTCTTGACCCCCCCTGATTTTTTTACCACCCGTGAGGAGACTGAGATGAAGTTCAAACAAAACATTGGCGCTTTGGCTGCCGCCTTGGCTTGGGTATGCACACCCAGCAGCGCTTGGGCCGAAAAATTCACTGCTAGCCAATGGCTACCGCCCACCTACGCGCAATCCATGCATGCTTACAAGGGCATGTTTGACCGCGTGCGCGAAGCGACCAAGGGCGCCGTCGATGTGGAGACCTTTTACAGCGGCTCCTTGTTGCCCGCCAAAACCACCATCACCGGCGTGCGGGACGGCGCTGCTGACATCGGCTTTGTATACCCGGCCTATACGCCGGCAGAGTTGCCGGTGGCATCGTTCATCAACAGCGTGAACTTCAACAGCACCGACGCCTTGGTGTCGGCCTTGGCCTTCACAGAAATGGGCTACACCAACGCGGCCCTGAAGACCGAATTGGACCGTTTCAATGTGATGTTGGGTGGTACCTTCGTCACGCCGCCGTATCAGTTCATGTGCGCCACCCCGGTGAACACCCTGGCCCAGGCCAAGGGCAAGCGCTTTCGCACAGCAGGCGCCGCCTTCACTGGCTTGACCGAAGCCATGCAGGGCTCGGCGGTCTCGGTGCCCATCGGTGACGTGTACAGCGGCATGCAGCGCGGCTCCATCGATTGCGTGATTGCCGACGCCACCAACTTGACCACGGCCTCGTTCAATGAGGTGACCAAGGACATCACCAGCGTAACCTTGGGCGGTGCCACGGGCTTTCAGTGGGTGATTCGCAAAGACCGTTGGAAGAAGATCAGCCCAGCCCACCGCGCGCTGATGTTGGACGAAATGGTCTTGGCCATCGTGCGTACCCAGGCCGAGTGGGACAAGCAAGTTGCCGCCGCCATGGCCGACGCCGACAAGCGCGGCATCAAGAGCCATCCGCCGGCAGCCGATTTGGGGCAGTTGATCGCCGACTACAAAAAGCAATTCACCGAGAAGTTGCTCAATGACCCCAAAGCCCTGCCCAACGCCAAAGCGCTGTTGGAGGAATACCAAGCCTTGCAAGCCAAGTGGACCCAGCGTCTTCAGGGCGTGAACCGCCAGGACGAAGCGGCGGTCTTGGCCGTGGCCAAGAAAGAGCTGCACAGCAAGATGGACAAGGCCAGCTTCGGTCTGTGAGCCTGAGGCTCAACAGGGGCCCACACGGGCCCCAGGCTTGCCCTGCAAAAGGACGAGCCGTTGAGTCGGGCCTCGCGTGCAAAACCCGGGTACGCGCCAAGTGCGTGACCCGATCAGCGGCGTTCAGCGGGGCGATCGCCTGGGGTGAAGGGGACAGCGATGTTGGCGTATGACCTGTACTTTGATCCGCCCGAGCGGCTGGACGCGCCGCAACGCGCGTCGTGTCGCCAAACCCTGTGGGGTTTGGTCGTCGTCTTGGTGCTGCTGCACTTGGCGCTGTGGGCCATGGTCTGAAGTGGATCGACGGTGGCGAAGTCAAGCCCCGTCGCTTCACGCGGTGTACTGCTCGCGCAGCTCGCGCTTCAAGACCTTACCAATCGCGCTGCGTGGCAACTCTTCTTGCACGATCAGGTCGGAGAGGCGCTGGGTTTTGCCGACACGGGCGTTGAACCACTCGCGCAGGCTTTCGGCGTTTTCGGTGCTGCCCTGGTGCAGCACCACAAAGGCCACCGGGGTTTCGCCCCAGGCTTCGCTGGGCACGCCGACCACCGCGGCGTCGTCGATGGCGGGGTGCTGGCGCAGTTGGGCTTCCAAGTCGCTGGGGTAGATGTTGAAGCCGCCGCTGATGACCATGTCTTTGCGCCGATCCATCAAGACCAAGAAGCCGTCTTCGTCCATTTGGCCGATGTCGCCGGTGCGGATGTAGCGCACGCCGTTGGCGTCAAACCACTCGGCATCGCGCGTTTTTTCGGGCTGGCCGTGGTATCCGTTCATCATGCCTTTGGAGTGCCCGACAACCTCGCCTTTGACGCCCGGCGGCAGTTCTTGCTCGTTTTCATCGATGAGTTTGACCACACAGCCGCTTGCCGGCTGACCGACGGTGTGCAGCTTGTTGGGGTGTTGGTGGGCGTTCAAGATGAACGAGGCTCCGCCCTCTGTCATGCCGTAAAACTCCACCAAACCGCCTGGCCAGCGCCGCAGCACTTCCGCTTTGC
>JALRFN010000424.1 GCA_023268425.1 Burkholderiaceae bacterium
GTATAAAAAGGGTTATTTGGAGAAAATTCACCGGATAAATCTGTATCTTTAGGGACACCTTTCCTAGATAACAGTTTCCCTCCATAACCATATATACCAGAAATATATGACGGCGCCGTCGCCGTAGCTCATCAACACGTAATTGCCCACCCAGACGTCGACCATCGCTTGGGTCAAGGGGTGTTTGACCTGCAAGCCGGTGGCCATGCCCACCTTTTCTTTGGTCGCCATCTCGGCTTCCGTGGTGCCGCCTTGCTGGCACTCGGCAATGAAGGCCGCCAAGGCGGGGTTGTGGCGTGCCGCGTGTTGCGCCAGTGGGTGCTCTGGCGCCACGGCGCAGAAGGTCACGCCCATGATGGTGTCAGCACGCGTGGTGAACACGTACATCTTGCCGTCGCCGATCAGCGCACCGTCTTCGCCTTTGATGTCGTGGGTGAAGGCAAAGCGCACGCCGGCACTCTTGCCAATCCAGTTCTCTTGCATCAGGCGCACGCGCTCGGGCCAACCGCTCAAAAAGTCGGGGTCGTCGGGGTTGGCAACGGCGCTGAGCAGTTCTTCAGCGTAGCCGGTGATGTTCAGGTAGTAGCCGGGGATTTCGCGCTTTTCCACCACGGCGCCAGTGCGCCAGCCCTTGCCGTCGATGACTTGTTCGTTGGCCAACACGGTTTGATCCACCGGGTCCCAGTTCACGACTTGGGTTTTGCGGTAGGCGATGCCTTTGTCCAGCATCTGCAAAAACAGCCACTGGTTCCACTGGTAGTAGCTGGCGTCGCAGGTGGCGACTTCGCGTGACCAGTCGATGGCCAGGCCCATGGCCTGCATCTGCTTCTTCATGTAAGCGATGTTGTCGTAGGTCCACTGCGCGGGTGGCACCCCGTTTTTCAGCGCCGCATTCTCAGCCGGTAAGCCAAAGGCGTCCCAACCCATGGGCATCAAGACGTTGTAACCCTTCATGCGCAGCTGGCGCGTGAGCATGTCGTTGATGGTGTAGTTGCGCACGTGGCCCATATGCAACTTGCCGCTGGGGTAGGGCAACATCGAGCACGCGTAGTACTTGGGCTTGTTTTGGTCTTCGCCCACGCGGTAGGCGTCGCTGGCTTGCCAACGCTGTTGGGCAGCACGTTCCAAGGTCTGGGGGTCAAAGGTCTCTTGCATGGTGACCGGTTCTCGTCAAAGGCGTCAAACAAAGCAGCCGGCAAAGCCGGCTGGTGGCGCACACACGCGCACGTGTGTGTCGGCAATCCATTTATAGATCGTGCAAATCCAGGACATCAAACATGTCGTACAAGCCTGGGCCGTTGGCCGCGAGGAAGTGCGCGGCGCGCAAACTGCCTTGGGCGTAGCCGGCTCGGCTGCTGGACTTGTGGCTGATTTCGATGCGCTCGCCAGTGCCAGCGAACAAAACGGTGTGGTCGCCCACGATGTCGCCGCCGCGCACGGTGGAGAAACCAATCGTGCCGTCTTGGCGCGCGCCCGTGTGACCGTAGCGCTCGAACACGCCGTGCTGGCTCAAGTCCAACCCCAGGCTGTCGGCAATGACTTCGCCCATCTTCAAGGCCGTGCCCGAGGGCGCGTCGACCTTGTGTTTGTGGTGGGCTTCGATGATTTCGATGTCATAGCCCGTGGCCAAAGCTTTGGCGGCTTTTTCTAGGAGCTTCAAGGTGACGTTGACGCCCACACTCATGTTGGGCGCAAAGACGACGCCAATGGTTTTCGCGGCTTCGGCGATGCGGGCTTTTTGCGACTCGTCAAATCCAGTCGTGCCAATCACCATGTTGACGCCAGCGGCCACGCAGGCGTCCAGGTGAGCCAAGGTGCCCTCGGGCCGGGTGAAGTCCACCAGGCAATCGGCACCGGCGATGGTGGTCGCCACGTCCGCGCTGATGCACACGCCTTGAGCCTGGCCCAAAAAGGCCGCCGCATCCTGACCCAGGGCAGGGCTTTTGGCCACGTCCAGCGCACCGTGCAGCTGCATGGCCGCGTCGGCCAACACGGCTTCAATCAACATCTTGCCCATGCGCCCGCTGGCACCGGGAATCACCATTTTCAACATACGCGACTCACTGCAACAAGCCGCTGCCGCTTTGCAGCGGGGGGTAGCTGGCTTTGGGTGGTGCCGCCTGCGGGGCTTGTGCAGCAGGCGGCGGGTTCTTTTTCGCAAACGCTTCCAGCACTTGGGGCGAAGCGACCAAGCTGGCCGGGTCCACGGTTTTGCTGGGGCGAGCGATGGCGTTGACAAACTCCGCTTCGCTGGGCATCTCGTCGCCCTCGAACTTGGCCAATTGGGTGCCCTCGAAATACAAAGTCAAGCGCCGGTGCTGGATGGCTTGGCCCTGGCGCTGGAAGCTGAAGTAGTAGTCCCAGCGTTGGGCGTGGAAGACACTTTGCAACAGCGGCGTGCCCAGAATTTGTTCCACTTGCGTGCGGTCCATGCCCACCTTCAGTGCGGCGACTTGTTCGCGCGTGATCACATTGCCTTGCAACACGTCGGGCTGATAAGGCGAGAAGGTCGTGGTGAGCGCTTGGGCCGTGCTTGGCACGTTGGCGCACCCGAGCAGGCTGGTCGCACACAGCAGCAAGCTGGCAAAGAATGGGGTGAAAATTCTTGGCATTTTCAAGGTGTTTTCCCTGGGCAAAGTGTGACGCACTATGATCGGCTCATTGTAGTTCAGGGGGCATCCTGGCCATTGGCTGTGCTGACGCACATGACGAATCTTGAAGAACTCAAAAGCAGCGGCCTCAAAGCCACGGCACCGCGCCTGAAAATCTTGGAGGTCTTCCAAGAGGCGTTGACGCGCCATTTGAGCGCGGAGGACATCTACCGCCACCTGCTCGACAAGCAAGAAGACATCGCCTTGGCCACCGTGTACCGGGTGTTGCAACAGTTTGAGCAAGCCGGCATCGTCTCACGCCACCATTTCGAGTCCGGCAAAGCGGTCTACGAAATCGACGAAGGCCAGCACCACGACCATTTGGTGTGTTTGGACTGCGGTCACGTCGAGGAGTTTTACGACGCCGAAATCGAAGCGCGACAAAAACGCGTGGCTGAAACGCGGGGTTTCAAGCTGCAAGAGCACGCGCTGGCCCTGTACGCCAACTGCAAACAAAAGAACTGCCCGCACCGCAACCCGGTTGGATGAGGGGCGGTGCAGGCATGGCCACCACGCCTGTCGGGATCAAATGGCTTTGATCAAGCCCCCATCCACGCGCACCGCACTGCCGGTGACGTAAGACGCCCGACTTGAGCACAAAAACGCGCCCACATCGCCAAACTCTTGTGCCGTGCCGTAGCGCTTGGCAGGAATGCCGCCCAGGGACGCTGCTTTCACCTCTTCAGCACTCTTGCCCAAGCGTTGCGCGTTCGCTGCGTCCAGTTGCTGCACCCGTTCGGTGTCGATGCGTCCGGGCAGCAAGACGTTGCAGTTGACGCCATCGGCGGCCACTTCCAAGGCCAAGGTCTTGTTCCAAGCCAGCAAACCGGCGCGGATGCTGTTGGACAAGCCCATGTTCTCCAAAGGCTGAATGGCGGCCGAGCTGGCCACGGTCAACAAGCGGCCCCAGCCGCGCTCGCGCATGGCGGGTACGCAGCGGTTGGCGGCGTGCACCAGGTTGGCAAACATGCGTGAAAACCAGTGTTCCCACTGCTGCGCGTCGGTGCCGGCTGCGGGGCCAGGCGGCGGGCCACCGCCGTTGAGCACCAAGATATCGATGCGCTCCAGCTTGCTGATGGCGGCGTCCAAAAAGGCGTCCAAAGCGGCGCGGTCGTAGACGTCACAGTCCAGCCCATGGACCAGCCCACCCTCGGCGGCGTCGCGGGACATTTCGCGCGCGGTTTCTTCAGCGCCCGAGCGTCCGCAAATCATCACCTCGACGCCTTCGGCGCACAGCGCACGTGCGATGCCCGCGCCCAAGCCACGTGTGCCCGCGAGCACCACGGCGCGTTTGTCGGTCAAGCCCAGATCCATGGTTTACCTCCTGCGTTCGACCACGACGCCGGAGTCCACCAGCGCCTGGATTTGTGATTCGTCGAAGCCATATTCTGTCAGCACCGCGCGCGTGTGTTCACCAAAAGCCGGGGGCAGGCTGCGAATTTCGCCCGGTGTGCGCGACAGCTTGACGGGCACCCCAAAACCTTGGTACCAGTCTTTGTCCACCTTCATCTTGCGGTGTGCGGTGTGCGGGTGGGCAAAGGCCTGCGGCAAGTCCATGACGGGCCCGACTGGGACACCGGCGCGCAACATGCGCTCTGAAAACGCGTGGCCGTCCACGGTGTCCAGGCTGCGTTGCAACTCGGGCATCAAGGCCTCGCGGTGCTGCACACGCAGCGCGTTGGTCTTGAAACGCTCGTCCTGAAGCAAGTCTTCGCGGCCCAGCCCCTGGCAAAAGCGCTCAAAGGCGCGGTTGTTGCCCACGCAAACAAAAATGTCGCCGGTGGCGGTCGCCATCTTGTCGTAAGGGCTGATGTTGGGGTGGGTGTTGCCCATCAACACGGGCGGCTTGCCCGACATGAAGTAGTTGGCGGCGTGTGGGTGCAAATTGGCCAAAGCGCAGTCGTACAACGCGATGTCGATGAACTGACCCAAGCCGCTTTTTTCGCGCTCAGCCAGCGCCAGCAAGATGCCAATGGTGGTGTTCAAGCCCGTGGTGATGTCGATCAGCGGGGTGCCTGCGCGCACGCCGCCAGACTCAGGCGTGCCATTGATCGACATCGTGCCGCTCATGGCTTGCAACACCGCGTCGTAGCCGGGTAGCGCGCCCAGTGGGCCGTCGGCGCCAAAACCGCTGATGGAACAATGAATCAAGCGCGGGAAGCGTGCTTTCAGGACACCCTCGTAGTCCAGCCCCCAGGCCTTGAGGCTGCCGGGTTTGAAGTTGTCCACCAAGACGTCGGCGCCTTCAAGCATTTGCAGCAAGACCTCGCGCGCTTCTGGCCGGGTCAAGTCCAGCGCCATGGCGCGCTTGTTGCGGTTGACGCCCACGTAATAACTGGCGCCCTGGTCGTCGCCGTAGTCATGAAACGGAGGACCCCAGTCGCGGGTCTCATCGCCTTGTGGCGGCTCGATTTTGATCACATTGGCGCCGTGGTCGGCCAGAATTTGGGTCGCGTAAGGGCCGCCCAACACGCGGGTCAAGTCGATCACGGTCAGGCCGCTCAGGGCGCCTGCACTCAAGGCTGTGGGTTGCGTCATGGTTGCTTGGGTCTCCTGGGGTGGCATGTTAGCGGCGCGTGTCGCGACAGGGCGATGCACAGGTGACCGCCTACACTGGTGCGATGAAAAACAACCTGGCGCAAGCCACCCTGATTTTTGATTTGGACGGCACCGTGGCCGACACCATGGGCCTGCACCGGGCTTCGTGGCAGGCCTTTGGTGCCCGCCACGGTTACGCAGCCGATCACCCCGAAATTTTGGCCAGCAGCCGAGGCCGCACGACCCCCGAGTCGATGCGGGTCTTGTTCCCCGAAGGTTTGGATGCCGATACCTTGCGCGCCCGGCTCGATGAGAAGCAAGAGATGTTTTGGGCTGCGGCACAAGCCCAACTGAAGCCGATTGCAGGTTTTGACGTGTTTGCGGATTGGGTCTTGGCGCAGCAGCGCCCACGCGCCCTGGGCACCGCGGGCGAGAGCCGCAACGTCGGGCGCATTTTGGGCGCCTTGGGTTTGGACACCTTTTTCCAGGTGCGCGTGACGGGTGACATGGGGCTGCGCGGCAAACCCGAGCCCGACATCTTTTTGCGCGGCGCGCAAGAGTTGGGCGTTGACCCCAGCAGCTGTGTGGTGTTCGAAGACGCCATTGCAGGCGTGGAGGCCGCGCGCCGTGCGGGCATGCGTTGTGTCGCGGTGTGCAGCGACCACCCGCCTGAAGCCTTGGCGGGGCCGCACGTGATTGCCGCCATCACCGACTACCGCGAGTTGTTGGCTTGATGGCCCAGATCTGATCAGGGCTTGACACAAAGGCCGCATTTCTGAGTAGGATGCGGCCCATGGCGAAATACCAGTTCCATGTGCGCGTTCGGCCCCAGTTCTTGGTCGAGCAGTCGGCGCCCGACGAAGACGTTTACGTGTTCGCTTACACCATCACCATCACCAATGTGGGTGAGGTCGCCGCGCAGCTGATTGCCCGCACCTGGAACATCAACGACGCCAATGGCCGTCACCAAAAAGTGCGCGGCTTGGGCGTGGTGGGCCACCAGCCTTTGCTGCAACCGGGCGAGTCGTTCGAATACACCAGCGGCACGCACTTGGCCACCGCCACTGGCACCATGCACGGCAGTTTCTTTTGCGTGGCCGAAGACGGCGAAAAGTTCGATGTCGACGTGCCCATGTTTGTGCTGGACGGCATGAGCGAAGTCGGCCCTGGCACCTTGCACTGATGACCACCCGGCTGTTGTTTGTCTGCATGGGCAACATTTGCCGCAGTCCCACCGCCGAAGGCGTGTTTGCGCATTTGGTCACGCAGGCCGGTTGCGCCGATCAATTCGAGTTGGACTCGGCGGGCACGCACGACTACCACGTGGGCCATGCACCAGACCCCCGAGCCCAGGCCCACGCCGCGGCCAAGGGCATCGACATCAGCCACTTGCGCGCGCGCCAATTGACCGAAGCCGACTTCGAACATTTCGACCGCGTCTTGGTCATGGACGACCACAACTGGAAGGCCGCTCAGGCCTTGGCGCCCATCGAGTACCGCTCGCGCATCCACCGCCTGACCGAGTACTGCCAGCGCTTCAAAGCCATGAACGTGCCCGACCCTTACTACGGCGGTGACGCGGGTTTTGCGCGGGCCATGGATATCATCGAAGACGGCTGTCGAGGCCTGCTCGATGACTTGAAACCCGCTTAGGAAACCCCATGCCCCTGTCCCCCGCTCAGCCCCCTTTGATTGATGTGTCTGCTGAAGGGGTGGCGCAAATCACCTTGCGTGCGCGTGGGGCCTTGAACATCGTCGGCTCGCCGGAGCTGGAGGCCTTGACCCAGGCCGTGCACGACTTGAGCGGTCGCCCAGAGCTCAAGGTGCTGATCCTGCGTGGTCAAGGCGATGGCGCGCTGATTGGCGGCGCCAATTTGGAAGAAATGGTCGCCTTAGACCGGGTCAGCGGCCAAGCCTTCATCCGCCGTTTGCGTGAGTGCTGCGAAGCCTTTCGCCGCTTCCCGGCCCCTGTGATCGCACGCCTGCCGGGCTGGTGCTTGGGCGGCGGCTTGGAGGTCGCCATGGCTTGCGACTTGCGCGTGGCGGCAGCGGACGCGCAATTTGGCATGCCTGAAGTCAAAGTCGGCATCCCTTCGGTGATTCATGCCGCCTTGATGCCCCGGCTGATTGGCCAAGCCCGCGCGCGTTGGTTGCTGTTGACGGGGGAGTCCATCGACGCGGCCACCGCCTGGTCTTGGGGCTTGGTCGATCGCGTCGTGCCCCCCGCCGAGTTGGATGCCGAGGTGGCGCGGTTGGCACAAAGCTTGGCCACCATGGGCCCGGCGGTCTTGCGCCAACAAAAGCGCTTGCTGCGCGAGTGGGAAGACCAAGGCGTGGACGTGGCCATCAACAACAGCGTGGCCGAGTTTGGCGCGGCTTTTGACACGGGTGAGCCGCAGCAGCACATGGGGGCGTTTTTGAGCCGCAAAAAGCCACGCTGAATTCAGGAGCCAGCCATGTCAAGCCCACACCATCCCTCGCTTTGGCAACGCGTGGCCCAAGCGCCCAAGGCCGAGCTGCACGTGCACATTGAAGGCACATTGGAGCCTGAGATGGTGTTTGCGCTGGCCCAGCGCAATGGGGTGCGATTGCCTCACGACTCGGTGGAGGCCTTGCGTGCGGCCTACCGCTTTGACGATTTGCAAAGCTTCTTGGACTTGTATTACGCCTGCGCGTCGGTCTTGCTCACCGAGCAAGACTTTCACGACATGGCGATGGCCTATTTCGAGCGCGCCGTGGCTGACCACGTGGTGCGCGCCGAGGTGTTTTTTGACCCGCAAACCCACACCGCGCGCGGTGTGCCCATGGCCACCGTCATCAAAGGCCTGCAAAGCGCGGGGCAAGCGGCGCAGGCGCGTTGGGGCCTCAGCGTCGATTGGATTTTGTGTTTCTTGCGCCACTTGAGCGAAGCCGACGCCTTTCAGACTTTGGCTGAGGCTTTGCCGCACCGCGAGGCCTTCATCGGTGTGGGCCTGGACTCAGGCGAACGCGGCAACCCGCCGAGCAAGTTCACGCAGGTGTTTGCGCGTTGCCGGGCCTTGGGCTTGCACATCGTGGCCCACGCCGGCGAGGAGGGCAGCTCGGCTTACATCGACCAAGCGCTGGACCTTTTGCAGGCCGAGCGCATCGACCACGGCGTGCGCTGCACCGACGACCCGGACTTGGTGCGGCGCTTGGCCCGCCAAGGCACACCGTTGACCGTTTGTCCTCTGTCCAACACCAAGCTGCGGGTGTTTGATCAGATGCGCGATCACAACTTGCCTCACTTGTTGTCGCAAGGCCTGTGTGTGATGGTCAACTCAGACGACCCCGCTTATTTCGGTGGCTACGTCAACGACAACTATCGCGCCTTGATGGACGCTTTTCCTGATCTGGACGCTGCGTCCATGCACCAACTCTTGCGCAACAGTTTGACGGCGAGTTTTGCGCCGCAGAGTCAACAAGCCGAATGGCTGTCGGCGCTGGATGCGGCGTTTGCCTGAAGGCAGCTTGCAACGCCGCACCAGCGGCTTCGCGCTTGGGTCGCCCGTGGTGGGGGGCCCTCAGACCCAAGCGATGTGATCGATCGGGCCTTCGCTGCGCCCGGGGGCCCACAGCACGTCCAAGTCCGTCTCGCGGTTGGGGGCCAAGGGGTCTTGGGGCAACAGGCGGTGCTTGAGCACCAGCTGCGCCAAGACCATGCGCCGGGGCGATTGCACCTGATGTGCTTCCCAGCCCATGGCCACGGCGGTGCTCAAGTGATAGAGGGCAGAGCCGACGCGTCGCGCTTGCGCGGCGTCTTTGCCCTCCGCCGCGCTTTTGGCCATGGCGCTGACGCGGCTCAGCAGCGCATCGAGTTGGGCGCGCACCTGGGGGTGCCAAGGCGTGGCGTCGAGTTGGTTTTGGATGTGGGTTTGCCACAGCGGCAGTGAGCCTTCGCGTTGAATGGCGCGCAGCACGTCCAAGGCCACGATGTTGCTGGTGCCCTCCCAGATCGAGCCCAGGTGCGCGTCGCGCACCAAGCGGGCGTCTGACCACTCTTCGATGTAGCCGCAGCCGCCGCGCACCTCCATGGCGTCGCCGGTGACGCGGCGTGCGTCGCGGGTGGCGCGGAACTTGATCAGCGGGGTGAACAAACGGGCCAAGGCGTAGGCGTCACGGTCGCCTTGGTCGGCTTGGCGCAGCACTTCAGCGGTTTGAAACATCATGCTGCGGGCTTGTTCGGCGCGCACCATCAATTTGGCCAATTGCACCTGCATCAGCGGCATGTCGATCAGCCGCTGTTGGAAGGCTTGGCGTTCGCGCGCGATGAACAAGGCCTCGGCCACGGCCCGGCGCATCAAGCCGGCCGCGCGCATGCCGTTGGACAAGCGCGAGTTGTTCACCATGTCGGCCATTTGCACAAAGCCTCGGCCGCGCTCGCCGACCAGCCAGGCTTTGGCGCCCTCGAAGCGGATCTCGCCGCTGGCCATGGAGCGCGTGCCCAGCTTGTCTTTGAGGCGCACGATGCGGTAGGCGTTGGCTTGACCGTTGGGTAAGACGCGCGGCAGCAAAAACAGGCTGACGCCTTTCATGCCGCTGGGGTCGCCTTCGACGCGCGCCAACATCATCGCCAGTCCTGCGTCCGGGTTGGAACAAAACCATTTGTCGCCCGTGATCAAAAAGGCGCCGGGCTCATCGGGGTCAGGGCGGGCCAGGGTTTCGGTGGCCGCCACGTCTGAGCCTGCGCCTTGTTCGGTCATGAACATCGCGCCTTGCGTCAAGCCGTCGAGGTCTTGCGTGGTCAAGTCGTCGAGATAGCGCGCCACCAAGTCGGGTGCGGCGAACTTGCGCAGGGTGCGCGTCAGCGAGTCGGTCATGGACAGCGGGCAACACAGGCCAAACTCGGCTTGCACCAGCAAGTAGCTCAGGGCGTATTTGGCCGCTGGCGGCATGGGCTCTGGCCAGCCCAAGACCCCGGCGCGGTGCGACATGGCGGCCAGGCCATAGTCGCCAAAGGCGACTTGCTCCAGGGCTTGGTAATCGGGGTGTTTGATGATGCGCTGCACGTCCATGCCTTGGCGGTTGCGCGCCTCCAGGGTGGGCGGGTGGCGGTCGGCGCTGCTGGCCAGCGCGTCGAGCTCACCGCCGACGCGCGCGCCCAGGGCCTCCAGGTGGGGCTGCAGGTGGGCACTCAAGGCATCGCCCAAGTAAAGCTTCAGCAAGGGGGCGAATTCGCTGTCTTCGGTGTAGGCGTTGACGCCGGCGCGATCGGGGATGGGGTGCGATGTGCTCATGCAGCCATTGTTGAAGCGCAGGCTGTGGGGCGCAGCCGCTTGCGCGACGCTGGTTTAGGCTTTTGCTGTGGCCGTGTTGGCTTCGGTGGCGCTGCGCAAAGAGGGCATGAACCAAAACGGCAGCAGACCGCACAAGGCCAGGCCAATGGCCATGGCAAACGAGGCGTTGTAACCCAGGGTCCAATCGTGCAGCCAGCCGGACGCGTAAGAGCCCATGGCGCCGCCCAAACCCAGGCCAGTGGTCATGGCGCCGTAAATGCCGCTGAAGCCCTTGCCTGCGAAAAAGCGTGCGGCCACGGTGGCCACCATGGGGCCGCGTGCGCCTTGGTTGCTGCCAAAAAACAGCACGAAGCCGTAGACCCAAATCAGGCGTGGGTCCACCGCCACCACAGCGAGAGAGACGATGCCCAAGATGGTGCTGGAGTAAGACAGGGTGGCGGCGCGGCGTTCGCCCCAGCGCCGGGCAATCCAGCCCATGCCCAGCATGCCCACCACCGAGAGCGTGCCGGTCAAGCCATAAGCCGTGGCCGCGGCCAAGGGGTCGATGCCGTGCTCCACCAGGTAGGCCACGCATTGCGGCACCACGGCGTATACGCAAGCCGTGGTGAAGAAAAACACGCCAAACAAACCCCAAAACGCGCTGTGTTGCCAGACGTTGCTCAGGCTCCAATCGGCGCCAGATTTAGACGGCGGCGGCTTGGGTGCTGAGCGAATGGCGGCGCTGCCTTCACTCATGCGCCGCATGGGCAGCACGGCAATGAACAAAGGCACAAACACCCACATCAATCCAGCGAGGCTGAGGTAACCGTTTTGCCACCCCCAGCGCCCCACCACCCATTGCAGGCTGGGCACGATGGCCAGCATGCCCAGCCCCATGCCCGCGTAGACGACGCTCATGACCGGAGAGAGTTCGCGGCGAAACCAGCGCGAGATCAAGGCCGACGCGGTGACCATGCCCAAACAGGCCATGCCGATGCCTGAGCTCAGGCCAACCAAAACGTAAAACTGCCACAGTTCAGTCATTTGGCTGGCCAAGCCAAAGCCTGAACCCAAGGCCATGGTGCCGATCAACCAAGTCGCGCGCAGCCCCAAGCGGTCAAAGATCATGCCGACAAAGGGCGAGACCAAGCCGTAAGCCAACATGTACACGGCGTAGCCCAGTGAAATTTCAGCGCGCGTCCAGCCAAAGGTCTCGCTCAGCGGCAGCACAAACACCGCAAAGGCGTCGATCATGCCGCGCGCCAAGGCGTTCATCAGCAGCGCCAGTGCGGCCACGCCCAAGGCAAAGCCTTGGAACTCTGAAGTGGGGATGTTTTGGGGGTCGTTCATACGCAAAAGGGTGACGAAGTGTCACCCTTTTGCGTGTGGGTGGCTGTCTCGCCGGTGAGCGAGACAGTAGGGTCAGAAGTTGCCCATTTGCTCAGGGATCCAGGTGATGATGCCCGGGAAGGCCAGGAACAAGGTCAGCGTGATCACGTCAGCGATCAAGAACGGCGCTGCGCCTCGGAACACCGTGGCCGTGGGGATGTCAGGCCGAACGGCCGAGACCACAAAGCAGTTCAAGCCAATGGGTGGTGTGATCAAGCAAACCTCGGCCATTTTGACGACCACGATGCCAAACCAGATCGAGTCGTAGCCCAGCGCCATGACCGCGGGGTAGACCACCGGCAGCGTCAGCAGCAACATGCCAATGGCGTCCATGAACATGCCCAGCACCGCGTAAGCCAGCAAGATGCAAATCATGATCACCACAGGCGGGTAGGGCAGGCTGACCACCCAGTTGGCAAAGTGCTCGGGTAGGCCGGTGAAGCCCAGGAAGCGCACAAAGCACAAGACACCCCAGATCAGTGAAAAGATCATCACCGTCATCTTGGAGGTCTCCAGCAGCGCGTCTTTCAGCGCACTGGCGCGCATGCCACGCATCAAGGCCATGACGAAGATCACAAAGGCACCCAAGGCACCCGCCTCGGTCGGCGTGGCCCAGCCCATGTACATGGCTGTGAAAATGATGACGACCACAATCAACACTGGCGCCGCACCCGGCAGCGACTCGATGCGCTCTTTCCAGGTGTAGCCCTTGATGGGGCGACCCAGTTCGGGTTTGATGTTGCACATCACCACGACGATGGCGGCGTAAACGATGGCCGAGACGATGCCGGGCACAAAGCCAGCCAACAGCAGCTTGCCCACCGACTCCTCCACGATGATGGCGTAGATGACCAAAATCGCGCTGGGTGGAATCAAGGCCGCCAGCGTGCCGCCCACCGCCACCACCCCAGCGGCCAAGCGCGGGCTGTAGCCGTACTTGAGCATGTCGGGGATGGCCGTGCGTGCGAACACCGCCGCAGTTGCGGTCGAGGCACCAGAGACCGCCGCGAAGGCCGCTGCGGCAAAGACGGTGGCCACCGCCAAGCCGCCCGGCACCCAGCCCAGCCACTTGCGTGCGGCATCAAACAGCGCTTGGGTGATGCCCGCGTGGAAAGCCAAGAAGCCAATCAAGATGAAGATGGGCAGCACCGACAAGGCGTAGCTGACCGACTTGGAGTGCGGGATGGTGCCGATCATGCCGGCGCCAGCGTCCCAGCCAATGATGGAAACCAAACCCAGCAAGCCAACGGTGGCCGCCGCGATGTAGACCCGCACACCAGCGAGTACCAGCACCAACAGCGCCAGCACGCCAATCAGGCCTTGGACGTCAGGGGACAAATCGCTCATTCTGAAAGCCCTCCGGCCATGGGGTTGGTTTGTTGGTCCAGCGCTTCTTTGCGCGCTTGTTCTTCGATGCTTTCGGGCACGTAAACACCCACCGGAGTCGCGTTGGGGTTGAAGGTCAAGCGCAAATGCCCCAAGAACTGGATGAACAAGCGCAGCCACAGCAGCGCAAACGACACCGGCACGATGAGCTTGGACGGCCACACGGGCAGCTCGGCGTCAATCGTCGAGTCGCCCGAGGTGTAAGAGCGCACCGTGTGCTCCCAGCCAAACCAAATCATCACGCCAATGACAAACAAGGCCACGACCAGCGCCAAGGCCTCCGCGATTTGCTGACCGCGAGGACCGAGGTAGCTCAAGCCCAGTTCCATGCGGACGTGGCCACCGAGGCGTTGGCAATACGCGATGCCCATGAAGGCAAACATGGACATGGCGAGTTCGACGATGTCGATGTAGCCCCAAACGGGCATGTGAAACACGCTGCGGCCAACGATTTGGACCACGCCCAAAATCATCAAGACCAAGATGCACAAGGCAGCCAGAAAATTGAACACCGTCTCCGCAGGCGCGAGCCAACGGTCAAAGCGATCGAGCAAACGACCCAGGGGGTCGTGCACGGGTCCGCGTTGGGGTGCGGATGTTGTGGAGGTTGGAACACTCATGGTGGTGGGCTTCGCAAAAATAAAGCCCGGCCCAAAAAGGGGCACATCCCTTTTTGGTGTTGCCGGGCAACAGGGACGACTGACTTATTCGAGGCCGTACTTTTTCTTGGCCTTGTCGATTTCGGCTTCCACCGCAGCGACCAGGCCCTTGGCGTCGAACTTGTCTTGGTTTTCAGCAATCCACTCGTTCCAGACCGGTTCACCCGCAACCTTGCGGAACTCTTTGAGTTGCGCCGGGGTGAAGCGCACTTCGGTGAGCTTCTCTTTGAACTTGGGCAAGTTCTTCTTGTCGATGTCGATGTAGGCTTGGATTTGGGCCTCATCCACCGCGGGGCGCAGATCCATCAGCAACTTTTGGTACTGCGCGGGCAGCTTGTCAAACGCAGTCTTGTTGATGACCGTCGGGCAGTCCGAGGTGCCGGGCGACATGTTGCCGGTGAACCAGTTGGAGATCTCGGGCAGCTTGTAAGCGGCATGCGCGTAGGTGAAGGGGAAGGAGGCTGCGTCCAGCGTGCCACGCTCCATGCCGGTGTAGACGTCCGTGGCGGGCACCGTGGTCAGCGTGGCGCCCAGCTTTTCCATGGCCTTGCCGACGCCACCACCGGCGCGCACACGCAAGCCCTTGAAGTCAGCAGGAGCGGCAGGAGGCTTGCCCTTGCCCATGAATTCGTACTGCGGCAGCAGCGATGACGAGTACAGCATTGCATTCCACTGCTCCATCTCTTTCACCGATGCTGGGTGCTGGTAGATCGCGTTGCGCACATCACGCGAGACGCGGAAGTCGCCCAAGTCCATGAAGGGCAGCGTGAACACCATGTTGGCGGGGTTCTTGCCCGGGTGGTAGAAGTTGCAGAACATGGCCATTTCAAACGCACCCAGCTTGATGCCGTCGAGGTTTTCCTTGGCCTTGGACAAGGCTTCGCCGTAGAACAGCTTGATCTGGAACTTGCCCCCAGTTTTGGCACTGACCTGTTTGGACAGTTCTTCCATGCC
>JALRFN010000427.1 GCA_023268425.1 Burkholderiaceae bacterium
GCTCAATCCCCAACAAACAAAAGGGCCGCAACTGCGGCCCTTTTGTTTGTTGGGGCGTGGTGAATCAAACGCTGAAGCTAGAGCCACAGCCACAGGTGGTCGTGGCATTGGGGTTTTTGATGACGAATTGTGCGCCTTGCAAATCTTCTTTGTAGTCAATCTCTGCGCCCACCAGGTACTGGTAGCTCATGGCGTCGATCAACAGCGTGACGCCGTTTTTGTTCATTGCGGTGTCGTCGTCGTTGGTGATTTCGTCAAACGTGAAGCCGTATTGGAAACCCGAACACCCTCCACCTTGCACAAACACCCGCAATTTCAAATCGGGGTTGCCCTCTTCGGCAATCAAATCGGCCACTTTCGCTGCCGCCGCATCGGTGAACACCAAAGGAGCGGGCATTTCAGTCACGGCATCAGACATGGTCTTTCCTTTTTCTCGAAAACGAGCGCCCGATATTGTGGGCACTGAATGGTTGGCAATCTTAGTGGTTCGAGTCGCCTTCAGCAGGCGCGGGCTCTGAAGCCTCTGTCGGCGTCAGGGGCATAGATGAGGCTCCGGCGGCGTCTGCGATCGGACACAAGCGGCCACTCACTTTGGCCCCCAAGTGCAATTCAATGGCTTGGTAGTGCACATCACCGTGCACCACCGCCTTGGGCTGCAGCTCGATCAGGCGGCGTGCCGTCACGGGACCATTGACCTGGCCGTTGATGATCACGTGCTCAGCCGTGACTTCCCCATTGACCACCGCACCGTCACCGATCACCACCACGCTGGGCTTGCTGGCCGAGTCCAAGACGCAACCGTGCACCTCGCCGTCGATGCGCAGTCCATCTTCAAAATGGACATCACCGTGCACCGCAGTGCCAGCAGCCAACAGACTTTTCAGCGGTGGCGGTTTGTGTTTCCCAAACATGCTTCAGCTCCTGCGTGCAATCATTTGAATTTGTAGGTTTGAACCGCGATCACCCGTTTGCCCTGCGTCAATCGGGCGCTGATGCTTTGCAGTTGCGCCTCAGCCGGCACGGTGATCACGCCCTGTAGCCGCACGAACTGTACCAAGTTCACACCCACGGGGCCATCCACCGGGCTCTGACTCCAGGCTTGCTCGGCCAGAGTGCCCGCAACCGTGAGGTTGAGTTGACCCGTCCAGGCCTT
Source organism: Burkholderiaceae bacterium (assembly GCA_023268425.1). Classification (GTDB taxonomy): domain Bacteria; phylum Pseudomonadota; class Gammaproteobacteria; order Burkholderiales; family Burkholderiaceae_C; genus RS62. Next base: position 1,154 of record JALRFN010000427.1, read on the forward strand.
GGCATTCTTGACCGGCTGCACCACCAGGGCTTGCCAGTGCACTTGCGTCGGCGCGATGCGTTGGGCCTCGAAACCCCGCAACGCAACGCCCGCTTTGATGCCCCCTTTGGGAATGGTCCCTTGGAAGAAAGCCAAATCTTGTTTCAAGCGGCCGTTTTCCTGTTGCAAGACCCGCAACTGGCGCGCCAGCTCTTGCTGTGTGGCTTGGTCGGCAACGGTCTGGCTTTGTGCGGTGTTGGTCAAAGTTTGCGCTTGGTTCACCACCGCGCGCTGCTGCGCAAGGGCTTCTTCCAAGGCTTGGTTGCGCTCGCGCAAGCGCAACAACTCTTCTTGCTGCTGAGCTTGATCGCGCAATGCGGCTTCGTATGCCGCGCGGGTTTTGGCAGCGTCGCTGTGCGCCACCGTGTACTCGCGATAGGCCCAGGTCATGCCCAAGAACGAACACGCAAAAGCCAACAGGACAAACCACACGCGCCAGCGCCCACCCACAGCCGCTGGGCCATGCATGAGCCATACGCGTCGACGCCTCAACCACCGCCTCAAATCACCACCTACTTGCAACGCATCAACAAAAAAGCCGTCCGTGCCAAACAGCGCCGGACGGCTTCTTCAAGACAGGCCAGCGCGTGATTAACGCTTGCTGAACTGCTTGCGACGGCGTGCAGAACGCAAACCGACTTTCTTACGCTCGACTTCACGGGCGTCACGGGTCACAAAGCCCGCTGCCGACAGGGCCGGCTTCAACGCTGCGTCATAGTCGATCAGGGCACGGGTGATGCCGTGGCGCACCGCGCCGGCTTGACCCGATTCGCCGCCACCGTGGACGTTGACTTGGATGTCGAAGGCTTCGACGTTGTCGGTCAACACCAGGGGTTGCTTGGCGATCATGATCGACGTCTGGCGGCCAAAGAATTCAGAGATGTCTTTGCCGTTGACCGTGATCTTGCCACTGCCCTTTTTCAGGAATACACGGGCCACGCTAGATTTGCGACGGCCAGTGCCATTGTTCCATTCACCAATCATCGTGATGCTCCTTAGATGTCCAGAACTTTGGGTTGCTGGGCGGTATGCGGGTGCTCGGTGCCACCGTAGACCTTGAGCTTCTTGATCATGGCGTAGCCCAGGGGACCCTTGGGCAGCATGCCC
>JALRFN010000032.1 GCA_023268425.1 Burkholderiaceae bacterium
GCGAGACATCCAAGGCGGTCAAGTCCATCAGCTCAAACGGGCCCAAGCGGAAACCCGCCTGGTCGCGCAAGATGCGGTCAATGGTTGCGAAATCGGCCACCGACTCACCGACGATGCGCAGGGCTTCGGTGCCATAGGCACGCCCGGCGTGGTTGACGATGAACCCAGGGGTGTCATTGGCCCGCGCAGGCGTGTGGCCCATGGCACGAGTCAAGCCCTCTAAGCGCTGGCACACCGACTCGCTGGTCTTGAGGCCGGCGATCACTTCGACCACCTTCATCAGGGGCACGGGATTGAAAAAATGGTAGCCCGCGATGCGCTCGGGATGCTGGGCACCAGCGGCCAAAGCGGTGATGGACAGCGAGGACGTGTTGGAGGCCAACACGGCATCGGCCGCCAGCAGGTTTTCGAGTTGCGCAAACAAGTCGCGTTTGACATCAAGGCGCTCGACGATGGCCTCAATCACCAAATCGCAATCGGCCAACTCAGCCAGTTGCTCGTGCATGCTGAGTGCTTGGCTCCAGGCGGCAGCTTGTTCGGTGCTGCACTTGGCTTTTTCAGCCATGCGGGTCCACTGACCACGGATGTTGTCGCTGGCGCTTTGCAAGGCCGCGGCCGCGGTGTCGTAAAGACGAACTGCACATCCCGCTTGCGCGGCCATTTGCGCGATGCCACGGCCCATGGCACCCGCGCCCACGACGCCAACGCGTTTGAAGTCATTCGACATGAATCAGGCTTCCTCTTGTCTATACACAGCCTCTAATAATACGAGGAAGTGAATGTCGTTTTGAGGTATCGCCCGATATTCCTCGTGTCTGGCCTGTATTCACCAAATGAATGGCGCAATCGGCAGGTGAGCCGAGGTGAAGGCGTGTACTTAGCCGTTGGCGACCATCAATTCCAGGGCGGCACAAACATCAGAAATGCGGCCGGATAAGACCATGCGCCCAGCACTGCCGTCTTGCGGCGCATCAATGACACAGCGGCGCAAGGCCACGCCACGCGGCAGGGCGATCACTTGCGCTGAAGTGCCCGTGGGGGCGGCGCCCATCGGCGTGCTCGCGTCAGCGACTGGGGGGCGACCAGGGAACAAAAGCAATTGAGACGACATGATGCTTCTCCTCACATCAAGACGGTGTTGCGAATCAGGCCCACGGCCAGGCCTTCAATTTCAAAGGGCTCACCGGGGTGAACCATGATGGTTTTGAAGTCCGGGTTTTCGGCGCGCAATTCGATGTGGTCGCTGCTGCGCCAATAGCGTTTGACCGTCACGTCATCGCCCAAGCGGGCCACAATGATTTGGCCATTGCGGGCATCGCGCGTGCTTTGCACCGCCAACAGGTCGCCGTCCAAAATGCCGGCGTCACGCATGGACATGCCGCGCACCTTGAGCAGGTAGTCGGGGCGGCTGGCAAACAAGTGCTGCTCGACGGCGTAACTTTGTTCGACGTGTTCTTGGGCCAAGATGGGTGAGCCTGCGGCCACACGGCCGATCAAGGGCAGGGTGAGTTGATCCAGTCCTGGAATGGGCAAGCCCATTTGCCGTCCTTGTTCACCACGCATTTGGCGCAAGCCATCGCCACGCAGGCGAATGCCGCGTGAGGTGCCGCTGACCAGTTCAATCACGCCTTTGCGCGCCAGCGCTTGCAGGTGTTCCTCTGCGGCGTTGGCCGACTTGAAGCCCAGGGCTTGGGCGATTTCCGCGCGCGTGGGCGGCGCGCCCGTTTGCGCAATTTGCTGCTGAATCAGTTGCAAGATCTGCTCTTGGCGCGCAGTGAGTTTGGGTGTACCTAGAATGCTCATGGGGTTGGCTCCATAAACTGTTGATTTATCCAGTAACTGTATTTTTAACCAGGTACGCATCATGACGCAAGCGATTTCTACTCCCGCCGCCCAAGTGTTGTGGGTTTTTGGCACGGGGGGCACCATCTCAGGACGTGCGGCCGACCCCAAGGATGTCTTGGGATACACCGCTGGAGAGGTCTCGGTTGACGCTTTGCTGGGCGATGTCGCAGTGCCCGACGGCGTGAGCGTGCGGGCGGAGCAAGTGGCGCAAGTCGACTCCAAGGACATGAGCTGGGCCATCTGGCAAGACTTGGCGCAGCGCGTGCGCGCGGCCTTGATGCAGCCAGAAACGCGCGGTGTGGTGATCACCCATGGCACCGACACCATGGAAGAAACGGCTTATTGCTTGCACCGGGTCTTGGGCCCTGCGGTGGCGCACAAAGCGGTGGTGCTGACCGGCGCCATGCGCCCCGCCTCAGCGCTGGAGCCCGATGGGCCTGGCAACATCGCCGACGCGATGAGGGTGGCCTGCGCGCCGGGCGCCCGGGGCGTGGCCTTGTGCATGGCGGGGCGGGTTTGGGATGCGCTGCAAGGCCAAAAACTGCATTCCGGGCGATTGGACGCCTTTGGCGCACGTGACGGCGAAGCGTTTGCCGAGGTGTGTGCAGGCGAGGTCAGCGTCACCGGTGATTGGCCCCAGCCCTCGGGCGATGCTTGGGCGCATGCCTTGGCGGCTGAAGCGCCCTGGGTTGAACTGCTCACCAGCGGCACCCAGGCCAGTGCCCGTGCCTTGCAAGCCTTGATCAGCGCTGGGGTGGAGGGCGTGGTCCTGGCCACCACAGGCAATGGCACGGTGCACCAAGACTTGCTGCGCGCTGCTGAGGCGGCTTATGCAGCCGGCTTGCCAGTCGTGCGCGCCAGCCGCACTGCGCACGGCAACATCCGCGATGGCCACCCGCAGGCGATTCCCCACGCGGGTGGCTTGAGCCCGTTCAAAGCCAGGGTCGAGATGATGTTGCGGCTCGCCTCCGAGCAGCAGGCGGTGCTGGCATAAAAAAACGGCCGCTGAGGCGGCCGTTCATTTGGGGGTTCAGTGCAAACACTGAAGCGGCAGCGTCTGTCGTCAAGCGCCCAGAGCCGCAAAAGCGCGTTGGGTGATTTCTTCCACACTGCCCACGCCACTGATGGCGCTGTAACGCGGGGCGTTGGCGGCATCGGCTTTGGCCCAGGATTGGTAGTAATCGACCAGCGGGCGGGTTTGTTGTTCGTAGACATCCAGGCGCTTGCGCACGGTTTCTTCTTGGTCGTCGTCGCGCTGGATCAGGGCTTCACCAGTGACATCGTCCACGCCCTCAACTTTGGGCGGGTTGTGCGTGATGTGGTAGGTGCGACCGCTGGCCATGTGTACACGGCGACCGCTCATGCGCGCAATGATGTCGGCGAAAGGCACGTCGATTTCCAAGACCGCGTCCAGTTTGACGCCGGCGGCCTTCATGGCGTCGGCTTGCGGAATGGTGCGGGGGAAGCCGTCGAACAAAAAGCCGTTGGCGCAGTCAGCTTGGGTGATGCGCTCTTTGACCAAGCCGATGATGATGTCGTCACTGACCAAGCCACCAGCATCCATCACGGCTTTGGCTTGAACACCCAGAGGCGTGCCGGCTTTGACCGCCGCGCGCAACATGTCGCCGGTGGAAATTTGGGGGATGCCAAACTTTTCGCAGATGAAGGCCGCTTGGGTCCCTTTGCCAACGCCAGGGGCGCCCAACAGAATCAATCGCATGCTCTTTTCCTCTTTGTCCTTGTTCATTCAACGGCCAGGCAGATGACTGCGGACCGGGGCGGCGGAGCATAGCATGGGCATGCCACGCGAGGCTTACAAGCGCGCCCAGGCTTCGCGCGCGCGCGCCAAGTCTTCGGGGGTGTCCACCCCAGCGCCGGGGACGGTGTCGCTGATGTGCATGGCAATCCGGTGGCCGTGCCACAGAGCGCGCAATTGCTCCAGGGACTCCAGCTGCTCCATGGGGGCGGGCGACAGCTGCGGAAAGCGCTGCAAAAATCCGACCCGATACGCGTATATGCCCACGTGCCGAAGTGGCGGCGCCTCAGGCAGCTGGCTTGGGCTGGGTGCATCGCGCCAGTAAGGAATTGGCGCGCGGCTGAAATACAGGGCCGTGCCCTGGGTGTCGCAGACCACCTTGACCACATTGGGGTTGGCCCAGTCACTCGCGCTGGCGATGGCGTGGGCTGCGCTGGACATGTCGCAGTCGCTGCGCTCAGCCAGCGTTTGCGCAACCGCGTCGATCAGGCTCGGGTCAATCAGCGGCTCATCGCCTTGCACGTTGACCACGATGTCTTGCGACGCCAAGCCCAGCAATTCGCTGGCCTCGGCCAAGCGATCACTGCCGCTGGGGTGGTCAGCGCGCGTGATCAGACACGCGATCTGGTGTTGCGCACAGGCGTTTTCCACGCGCACATCGTCGGTCGCCACCACGACGCAGCTGGCTTGGCTGCGCTGAGCGCGCTGCGCCACACGCACGATCATGGGCGCACCGCCGATGTCGGCCAGCGGTTTGTTGGGCAGGCGCGTGGAGGCCATGCGCGCCGGAATCAAGACTGTGAAAGCGGCGCTCATGCGGCAGGTGGTACGCGCTCGCGCAGGCTTTGCAATTCCTCGTCGCTCAAAGCGCGCGCCTCGTTTTCCAACATGATGGCGATGCCATCGCGCACGGGAAAAGCCAATTGAGCGCCCAAAGAGAGCAACTCTTGGCGTTCCGCATCCCAGCGCAAAGGGCCTTTGGTGACTGGGCAGACCAGCATGTCAAGCAGTGTTTTGTCCATGGTGTGATGATAAGTCGGCGCGACGTTGGCGCACAGTTTCGGCCACTGAAGCGCACAGGCCGGGGGGCAGGGCAAAGTCCAACTCCACAACCCAGGTTTGGGCTTGCCAATCGGCGGGCCAATCGCTGAGTTTGACGGCGTCCTTGGCGGTCACCAACAACGGCAATTGGCGATCCAAGCCCTGGTGAGCGGCGTGCAATGGGGCGTGATCGTCCAAGGCGTGGGTGTGCCGCAACTGCAGACCAGCGGCGCGCAGCATGGTGAAAAACTGCTCAGGCTTGGCGATCGCCGCCAAGGCTTGCGCGGGTTTTGGTGCCAGTTGGCTTAGGTTGGTGTGCACCGTGTCGTCCAAGCGCCGAACCACGGGCTTCAGGCTGCGGGTGACCCACCACAATGGGCCGTCCAGGTCGCCCAGCTCGGGCGCTGCCTCGTGTGCAGCGGTCGTCAACAGGTGCAAGGTTTTGCACCCACGCCGCCAAGTGCGTCTGGGCCAGGGCTCGCGCAAGGGGCCAGCCGGCAACAACCAGGCATTGCCCAGGCCCCTGGCGTCAAACAGCACCACCTCGGCGTCGGCGGCCAGGTCAGTGTCTTGCAAGCCGTCGTCAAACAGCAATACGGTGGCCTCTGGCAAGGTTTGCACCACCCAGTCAACCGCTTGGCGTCGATCGTGCGTCACCACGACGGGGCAAACCGCCTGGTGGCCCATCAGCAAGGGCTCGTCACCCACTTGTTCTGCACCCATGCGTTTGTGCACCACAAACGGCGTGCGTGGACTGCCTTGGCGTCCATGGCCTTTGCTGACGATCACGGGTGACTCGCCGCGTGCGCGCAAGTCAGCCGCCAGGGCGAGGGTGGTGGGCGTTTTGCCCGCGCCGCCAGCCACCACATTGCCGACAATGACCACAGGCAGCGGGCAGCGTTCGGGCGCTTGGCTGCGCGCCTGGCGCAG
>JALRFN010000047.1 GCA_023268425.1 Burkholderiaceae bacterium
TGAAGATCAGCGGCGCCGCGCTGTCGACACTCATCTGCCCGGTCCAATCCTTCATGATGGACTGCGCAGCGCCGTTCATGGGGTGGGTGCTGACGATTGTGTGCATGTGCGGCAACCAAGCCCTTGCCTCCAGCGAAATCACGTCGTTTTGAATCGCCGCGAACGAGCGCACGCTGTGCAAAGGGGTTTTGGCCAACAACTGGTCGATGCGCTTCTTGCGGTAAGGCACCACCCAATCTTGGGTCAAAAAGTATGGGTAGTCTGGCGCGTGAACGCGTTGGTTGGCCGTGGCCAACCAACCTGTTGCGCCGTCATCTTGCGGCGTGTCTTCGTAGGGGACCCAGCCTTGCCAATCGAAGCGTGGCTCCCAGCCCGGGGCGGGCACGACACCGCGCAAGTCGTTGTCGGCCGCACGCACGGGTACTGCGCCCACGGCTTTGTAGGCGATGCGCCCGGTGGTGTCGGCCATGACCACGTTTTGCATGGGCGAGTGGTAGCTCCGATAGGCTTGAATCAACTCGGGCACGGACTGGGCGACATTGGAGCGAACGCCCGCCTCTACCGTGGCGTTGTTGGCGTCCAGCGCACTCCAACGCAATGCCAAGGCATAGCGCTTGCGGTCCAACCACTGGTAAGCGGGCAAATCGCTGATCACCGGGCCGTGGCGGGTGCTGCGCACCTGCAAGGCCACGTCATCGCCGCCCTTGACGCGAATCAGCTCTTGACGGGTTTCAAAGCTCGCCCAGGCGGCCTCGGCATCGTCCGGCTTGGGCAAGCGGTAGCGCGTGCTGTCATTCGGGTCGATTTGTTCCAAGTAGGTGTCTTGCACGTCTGGGCCGGTGTTGGTGAAGCCCCAGGCGACGCCCTTGGTGTGACCCAAAACCACAAACGGCAGGCCCGGCAACGTGGCGCCGACCACGTTTAACGGCGCTTGTCCTTCGGGGGTTTCCGTGGCTTGCAAGTGGGTGAAATACCAAATGGCTGGCGCTGTCAGGCCCAGGTGGGGGTCGTTGGCCAACAGGGGCATGCCGCTTTGCGTGCGCTGACCACTGACGACCCAGTTGTTTGAGCCCAGACCTTTGACCTGACCAAGGCCGGACACCCAATGGGCGACTGCGGTTGCGGCATCTGACGCGCCAGCGCTGGGCGCAGCAGCAGTCTGGAATTCATCGTTGTAGACGGCTAAGCGCTTGTACATTTGCGCAAAATCAGTCGCTGTGGCGGGCTTTTCGCCGGGGTATGGCGGCATGAGTTGCCACACCGCCTCGGTAGGCAGCTTGCTGGCCAACTGCGCACGCACCATTTCATTGCCCCAGTTGCCGCCCAAATCCAAAGCCATGATCAAAGACCAACCCACCGAGTCCACGGGCGTCCAGTAGTTTTGTGACTTGGCTTCGGGGCGTGGGTCCACCCCCAAGATGGCGAACTCAGGTGTGGACAACCGGTCGGTTTGCGCCCAGTAGGCGTTGATGCCCGCTGCGTAGGCCTTCAAGACGTCTTGCACGTCGGCAGGCAGGTTTTCATATTGCTGCTGCGCCGCATGTTGGATACCCAAGATGCGCAGTGTCTGATCGGCCACCAGCGTCTTGTCGCCAAAGACCTCCGACAAACGCCCTCGCACCACGCGGCGGTTGAAATCCAATTGCCAGCCACGCTCCTGCGCGTGCAGCCAGCCCATGCTGAACCATGCATCTGCGGCTGTGCGCGCCCGGATGTGGGCCACATCACTTTCATCGCGCGTGATCTCGACGGGCTGTGCCAAGCCCGTGACGCGCAGTTCACCATCCAAGGTGGCTTTGCTGCGGTAGGCCCAGACCAGAACCGTCATGCCGAATGCCACAGCCAAGAGCAAGGGCCCAATCCACAGCACGCGCCAGGTTGGTTTGATCCACTTCACGTTCATGTTGTCTCCCGATGGCCCTTTGGCCTGTCGCTTGGATTATGCAAGACCGGCTGCACGCGGTGCTTATGACCACAAGGCATGACAAAACGCAGGGTTGGGCATATCAAATGCATGAAAATGCAGGTTTTGTCGACACCGATTTGGCCGCAGGTGCAGCCGATTCGCAGCAGGTTTTCACATGAGCAAGTTCCACCACGAAAAAGTCCTCAGCGTTCACCACTGGACCGATCGTTTGTTTTCTTTCACGACGACACGCGACACCGGTTTGCGGTTCTCCAACGGTCACTTCACCATGATTGGCCTGGAGGTCGAAGGCAAGCCACTGTTGCGCGCCTACTCCATCGTCAGCGCCAACTACGAAGAACACTTGGAGTTTTTGAGCATCAAGGTGCCTGACGGCCCCCTCACCTCGCGCTTGCAACACATCCAAGTGGGTGACGAAATCATCGTCGGCAAAAAGCCCACGGGCACCCTACTCATCGACTACCTCTTGCCAGCCAAACGCTTGTACCTGTTCTCCACCGGCACGGGCTTGGCGCCGTTCATGTGTGTCATTCGCGACCCAGAAACTTACGAAAAATTTGACGAGGTGGTGCTGGTTCACGGCGTGCGTCAAGTCAGCGAACTCGCTTACGGGGACTACATCGAAAACCAGTTGCCTCAACACGAACTGTTGGGTGAGATGATCAGCGGCCACCTCAAGTACTACCCGCTGGTAACGCGCGAGCCGTTCAAGCACCAAGGCCGCATCACCGAGGTCATTGAAAACGGCCAGATGATGCGCGACCTGGGCCTGCCCGCGCTGGACCCCAAGGTCGACCGGGCCATGATCTGCGGCAGCCCCGGCATGCTGCGCGACCTCAAGGCCATGTTGGAGGCGCGTGGCTTCAACGAAGGCAACACCACCAAACCAGGTGACTTCGTCATCGAGCGCGCATTCGCCGAGCAATAAAGCCGTTGCGCGCAGACCCCGCCGAAAAAGCCAGCCACCGAGCTGGCTTTTTCATGTTGCGCCGCACCCTCACTGTCACCCGCGCAGCGCCTTTGGCGGCTATCAGCCCCTAAGCTGCGCTGGCCATATGAACCGCACTGGAGTGATGAGCATGCGCGATGATGCGTCGGAATTGATCCCTTTCCAAGGCCAGCAACCCTGGGGCATGAAGCCCGACATGGTGTTGAACGACATCATGACTGGGGACCCGCGCCTTTGGGTACCTTTGAGTGAACACAGCTGGTCGCGCCCTCTGCACCTGAATGTGACTGCGGGCTTTTATGTCCACATCTTGAAAGTCACCAAAGCCGGTTTGATTCAGCGCCATCGCCACTCAGGCGCCGTGCATGCTTACACCCTCAAAGGCCGCTGGCATTACCTCGAGCATGACTGGGTCGCCGAGGCCGGTGGCTATGTCTTTGAGCCACCGGGCGAAACCCACACACTGGTGGTGCCCGAGGGTTGCGACGAGATGATGACGCTGTTTTTCGTGCACGGCTCGCTGATGTTCGTCGACCCCAAGGGACAGACCACGGGTTACGACGACGTGTTCACGCGAATCGACAAATACCGTGCTCACTTCGAGGCCGTCGGCTTAGGGGGCGATCACGTCAAGCATTTCATGCGCTGAGTGCTGCCGGCACTGACACCGGGCGACACAGCAAACAACAAAAAAGCCCGGTTGCTTTTGGCAACCGGGCTTGTATTTGGTAGGACGTGGGCGGCTCGAACGCCCGACCAACGGATTAAAAGTCCGCTGCTCTACCAACTGAGCTAACGTCCCATCTCACCACCAGCAACTGAAACCAGATGAGCTCATTTGCTTGCTGTGAAGCCTCGCATTATATACAGGTTTTTCCAGGCTTGGCTAGGTGGATCAGATTTTTTCCAGCGGCCTCGCCCCAGGCAAACACCTGCCCCAGGCGTCGCGCCAAGGGCGTCCCAACTCAAGCCTTAGTTGCTAAACACAAGTCCACCGCAGTGCCCGCAGCCACCAGGCCAAACGTGCCTGTGACCGTCGCGGCAGAGCCGTAGCCGTGGCAATTCAAACTGCCATCCGTTGGTGCTTCGCAGCTTGCGTCTTGCGCGCCGACCACGCTTTCGCGACTGAACACGCAGGTCACGCCCATGCGCCCTTGCCTGGCGGCTCCATGGTGGCGCCGCAACTGGTAGCGCAACTTCGCCAGCAGGGGGTCGTGG
>JALRFN010000048.1 GCA_023268425.1 Burkholderiaceae bacterium
CATGTTGATGATGATGCGACCCATGCCCACGGCGTCGGCCACCGCGGAGCCCGACATGCCCGAGAAGATGATGGAAGAGACCACGTTGACGTGGCCCAAGCCGCCTTTGAAACGGCCCACCAAGGCTTTGGAAAAATCCAGCAGTTTGTCGGCCAAGCTGCCAATGTTCATGATGTCCGCAGCCAAGATGAACAGCGGAATGGCCAACAAGGTGTAACTGCCAAACAAGCCTTGCAGAATCGTCTCGCCAGCGATGGAGACGTCTTGCCCTTTGGCGCCCAAGTACGCAATGGTGCCCACCAACATCGAGATGCCCACCGACTGGCCCAACAGGGCCAAGCCAACGATCAGCACCAAGCTGAGCAAGAGCGGGTGTTCAGCCATCCACATCATGATTGCACCTGAACTTGAGCCAAGCGGCGCAGCGCTTGAGCGACGTTGACGAGGGTGCGCACGATCACCACCGCAACAAAGGGCAGGTAGATCGCGAACACCCAGTTGAAACCAATTTGCAAAAACGCGGTGCGCTCAATGCCCATGAAGTTCACGTATTCCACGCTGGCCGGCAGCGAATAGAGCAACACGCCAGCCACGATGAGACCGCCCACGATGTCAGCCCAAGCGCGGCCCTTGGGTGGCAGGGCGTTGTAGACGATGTCGAGGCGAATGATGTCGGCGTCACGCACCACAAAGGCGTAACCAAACAAAATGCCCCACAACCACGCGATGGCCACGTATTCAACCGTCCAGCCCTGCGGCTCGTTGAGGACGTAGCGCCAAATGATTTGCACCAAAAAAGACACAGCCATGCTCAACAGCAGCAGGGCCGCAGCGTCTTCTGCGCGGCGCAGCCACCAGCGCGGACGGGGAGGGGTGGTTTCGGACATTGGGCAGGCCCTGGCGTGAGCCCACGCGACGCTGCACCAGCGGCGTTGGCGGGCGGTTGGGAGGCAGATCAAAGCTGCCGAGCGGGCTGAACAAGGCCCGCTCGGCGAGCGCATTTACTGGGCGCTGATTTTGTCCAGCAAACCAGCGGGCCACTGCTCAGAGTACTTGGAGTTCTTGTACTCGTTGAGCACGTGCTCGCGGAAGGCCTTTTTGTTGGGCTCGTAAACCTTCAAGCCGGCTTGCTTGAAAAAGTCGACCAATTCAGACTCTTGCTTCAATGTGACCTGGTCCAAGGCGCCCTGGAAGTTCATCGCGCACTGCTTGACTTTGCCTTGTTGGGCGGCGTTCATGCTGTTCCACTTCTTGGCGGAAATGGTGAACTGGTTCGCGGCGATCAAGTGACCCGTGAGCACAATTTGCTTGGTCACTTCGTAAAACTTCATGGACTTGTCGGCGGGCAAGGGGTTGTCTTGCCCGTCGATTGCACCGGTTTGCAAAGCGGTGTACACCTCGGTGAAAGCCAAGGGGGTGGGGTTGGCGCCCAGTGCCTTGCCGACGAACTGCCAGCCTTCGCCACCGGGCATGCGCAGCTTGATGCCAGCCATGTCAGCCGGGGTCATGATGGGCTTTTCGGTGCGCACGTTGACGTGGCGTGTGCCAATGTAGGGGTTGGCCAGCACCTTGACTTTGGCTTTGGCTTCGATGTCGTCCCAAATCGGTTTCAAGACGTCGCCGTCCATCACCTTGCGGGCGTGGGCGTAGTCTCGGTAGAGGTAGGCCGTACCCATCAACGTGGTGGAAGGCACTTGGTTGTAGAAGTCAAAAATGGCCAGGTTGCCCATGTCCAAGTTGCCGCGCTGCATGGCGGTCAGCTCGGTGCCTTGCTTGAACAAGGTGGCGCCAAAGTAGGGTTTGAAATCGAACTCAGCGCCCAAGCACTCGCCAAACTCTTTTTTCAGCAACTGGCTGCGCACGTCGTTTTCGGGCACGGTGTCCGAATAGACCAGCTCAATTTTTTGGGCGTAGGCGGCGGCGGCGAGCACGGTGGTGGCCAGCACGGCGGCGCGAATGGCGGTGCGTTTCATGAAGGGTATCTCCTGTGGGTTCGATTTGGTTTCTACGAATCGCGCGGCATGAGAGGATGACGCTGGCGATTCATAAATTACACCACAAGGTTAATTAACTTGCAAATATGAACTAGCAGGTTAATATTCGGACATACCCTCAGGAGACCCGGCATGAGCCCGATCGAAAAAAAATCCAACAAAGGCCGACCCCGCGCCAGTGACGCCGATGTCGCGTCCACCCGCAACGACATCTTGCGCGTGGCCCACCAAGAGTTCGCGACCCAGGGCTTTTCGGGCGCGAGCATCAACGCCATCGCCGAAAAAATCTCGACCACCAAGCGCATGATTTACTACCACTTCACGGACAAGGAACACCTGTACCGCGAGGTCTTGCAAAGCGCATACGAGGAGATGCGCAAGGGTGAGAGCCAGTTGAATTTGGAGGGCATGGACCCCGTTGCTGCCCTGCGCCGCTTGGTGGAGTTCACCTTTGATCACCACTGGCAGTCCCCCGAGTTCATTCGGCTGGTGATGATTGAGAACATCCACCACGCCGAGCACTTGCAACAGATCACCCGTTTGAAGGCGCTCAACAACAGCACCTTGGATCGGCTGCAGCGCATCCTGCAGCGCGGCGTCGACGCGGCTGTATTTCGCGATGGCATCAAGGCGGTGGAGTTGCACTGGCACATCAGCGCCCTGTGTTTCTTCAACGTGTCTAACCGCTCCACGTTTTCTTATGTGCACGGCGACACGGTTTTCAACACGGCCGGCCAGCGGCGTTTGCGGGCTCAGGTCACCGAGTCGATCTTGCGTTTGGTGGCTGCCGACGGACAAACTGCTGCGTCGGTGCCGGCGAGTGCGCCAGCGGCGGGTGGTTTGAATCCGCAAATCGTCGAGTTTTTGGCCGAGTGGGACAACCGTTGGGCCCAGTGTCCGCCCAACAGCGGCCCAGCCGCGCGGCGAGCGTTTTTTGAAACCGTGGCCGAAGCCATGCGCTTGCCCACGCCGGCCAAAGTCTCGTGCGACGACGTGCATTGGGTGCGTTCATCGGCGGGTGATGTGCGCGTGCGCATCTTCCGCTGGCAAGGGGCGCCCAAGCTGCAGCCGGTTTTGATTTACTTGCATGGCGGCGCCTTCATGCAAGGCAGCCCCGAGACCCATTGGGACATCACCGCGCGCCTTGCGGCGTGGGCCAAGATGACCGTGATCTCGGTCGACTACGCCAAAGCCCCTGAGCGGCCGTTTCCCACTGCGCTCTATCAGTGCGCGGACGTCATCAAATGGGCCCATGCTGAAGCAGCCCGTTTGGGCATAGACCCCAAGCGCATCTCTTGGGGCGGCGACAGTGCTGGCGGCAACTTGGCCGCGTCATTGGCTTTGATGTTTCGCGGCACACGCCACGCCGCGCGGGCCAATTTGTTGGTCTACCCGGCCTGTGACTTCGACAAAAACCGCGACTCCTTCATTGAAAACAAAGACGGCCCTTTGATCAAAGTGGCGGGCATGGACGCGGTCAACCGCATGTACTGCCCCAACGAGAGCGACCTGCGCAACCCCTTGGCGGCACCCTTGCTGGCGCAAGACCACTCCGGCTTGCCGCCAACCTTTGTGGCGGTGGCTCAATTTGACCCCTTGCGTGACAGCGGCGTGGCCTACTACGACGCCTTGGCACAAGCGGGCGTGGACGTGACCTTGGACCGCGGCGAAGGTTTGTGTCACGGCTATTTGCGCGGCATGGGCCACGCGCAAGCCAGTGTCGATAAGCTCAAGTTGATGGCGCAGTGGTTGCAGGCGCAGCACAGCTGAGGCAGCACGCGCATCTAGATTGTCTCGGCGCGTGGCGAGGCGGTTGTGGGTGCTGAAACGGCCGCTTTCGTTCGGCGCGTCTGCGCACACCGCGCGGCCGAGCTGGGTGCTAGACTCGCGCCGCATTCACGAAAAGGGCGGCGATGCGGCGTGTTGGGCTGGGGTGGTTGGTTTGCGTGTTGGCTTTGGTCTTTGGGCCGCAGGCATGGGCGGCTCAGGCGCGCGTCGCTGTAGCAGCCAATTTTGCCGCGGCCATGCCGCGCCTGAGCGCAGATTTTCAGCAACGCACGGGTCATCAGGTGCAAGCGGTTTACGGGGCCACGGGCGGATTGGTCGCGCAGATCACCCATGGCGCGCCGTTCGATGCTTTGCTGGCCGCTGACGTGCAGCGCCCGCAGGCCTTGCTGGATCAGGGACAAGCCGTAGCGGGCTCGCTGTTCGTTTACGCGCGTGGGCGCTTGGTGCTGTGGAGCGCACGCGCCGATGGGGTTGACGCACGAGGCCAAGTGCTCGCGCAAGGGCGATTCAACAAGTTGGCTTTGGCAGACCCACGGTTGGCACCCTATGGTGCAGCGGCAACCGAGACGCTGCAAGCCTTGGGCCTGCAGGATGTTACCCGAGGGAAGTGGGCGATGGCGACCAGCATCGGTCAGGCGCATCAATTTGTCGCCAGTGGCAACGCCGATTTGGGCTTCGTCGCGATGTCGCAAGTCATGCATGACGGCCGCTTGAGCGCCGGTTCCGCTTGGGTGGTGCCCCAAGCCATGCACGCGCCCATCGAGCAAGCCGCGGTGTTGCTGAATCGAGGTGCCGAGAACGTGGCGGCAAAGGCTTGGCTGGCTTACCTGAAAACGCCTGCGGCGCAAGCCATCATGCGGGCGTTCGGTTACGACTGAGCGCTCGGGCGATTGGCCTCAAACCAGGGGCACGGTGAGCTCGCGAATCACCGCTTCGGTTGCGGGGCGCAGCCCGCGCCACCAGGCAAAGGCTTCGGCGGCTTGTTCGACCAACATGCCCACCCCATCGGCGATGTGCCGCACGCCCGCAACTTGCGCCTCTTTTAAAAACGGTGTGAGCCCCTTGCCGTAGACCAAGTCATACGCCAGCGCATCGGGTGCGTAGATGCTGTGGGGGATGGGCAGGGTTTGGCCAAACAAACTGGCCGATGTGGCGTTGAACACCAAGTCAAACACGTCGTTGCCCAGGTCTTCGTAGCCGCAGGCTTGGGCGTCGCCGTGTGCCGCGGCGAGCTCGACCAGTTCTTGGGCTTTGTCCAGGCTGCGGTTGGCGATCACCAGAGACGCAGGTTGTTGGGCCAAAAACGGCAGCAACATGCCGCGCGTCGCGCCACCTGCGCCCAAGATCAAGACACGCTGTCCGCTCAAGCGGTGTCCCAAGTTGTGCACCACGTCGCGACACAGCCCAAGGCCATCGAAGTTTTCTGCCAGCACCCGTTCGCCCTCGAACTTGAGCGCGTTGGCCGCACCGCACAGGCGCGCCGCTTCGCCGGCTTCATCGGCGTAAGCCAAAGCGTCGAGTTTGAAGGGCACGGTGACGTTCAGGCCCAGGCCGCCTTGCACTCGAAAAGCGTTGGCCGTTGCGGCAAAGCCATCAATCGGGCTCTCCAATTTCCCGTAGTCGATGTCTTGTCCCGTTTGCGCGGCAAACGCCATGTGGATTTGTGGAGACTTGGAGTGCGTGATCGGGTTGCCTACAACGGCGTAGCGGTCGGTCATGGTGGCGTCAAGGTGACAGGTCAGGGCTGGTGAGTCTAGCTTGGGTGCTTGGGCGCCTTAAAAATCAGGGCTTGCACAATTATTTAATATATTAAATAATTGTGCGCACAACATGAACACCACTTTCCGACACCGCAACCTACCCGGGCTCTTGCTGCAAGCGCGTGAGGCCGTGATGGCGCAACGCCGACCCGCTTTGCGCGCACAGGGCTTGTCGGACCAGCAATGGCGAGTGCTGCGCGCCTTGGATCGCGTGGGACACGAAGGTTTGGACACCGGTGCGTTGGCCCAAGCGGCTTTTATTTTGGGGCCGAGTTTGACCGGTATTTTGGAGCGCATGCAGCGCGACGGCTTGGTGACGCGCCAGCGCAGCGAGGCCGATGCACGCCGCTGGGTGGTGTACCCCACAGCCAAAGGCCAACAGGTGATCGCGGCTTTGGCCGAGCACATCGAAGCGCAGTACGCACAGGTCGAACTTGCGCTGGGGCGTGAGCGTTTGGCGGCTTTGTACGACACCTTGGACGCATTGATTGACATGAACGAGGAGCGAGATGCACAAGACTGACACCCACGTCTACCCTGGCCCGCAAGGCACGGTGTATGGCGTGTTGCTCAATTTCAAACGCGAGCGCGCGTTGTGGGCCGAGCGCGCACAAGATGCGCCATACAAGGGCGAGCCACAAGCGCCAGTGCTTTACATCAAAACCGCCAATACCTTCAATGCCAGCGGTGGTGCCGTGCGTGTGCCGCACGGTGAAGCTGGGCTTGAGCTTGGTGCGACGCTGGGGCTGATCATGGGCGAAGGCGGCGCCGTCGATGCGGTGGCCTTGTTCATCGATTGGTCGGTGCCGCATGCAAGCTATTACCGTCCCCCGGTGCGCTTCAAAAATCGCGACGGTTTTTTGGGCTTCAGCCACCACCAACGCGTCTTGCACGATTGGTCACAAATCCAGGGCATGGGCGTGACGGTGTTGATCAACGGTGAAGCGGTGCAGCAGGTGGGCTTCGCCGAGTTGGCGCGAGCGCCGGCCACGTTGCTGGAAGATGTGCAAGCCTTCACCGATTTGCGAGCGGGTGACGTGTTGATGTTGGGCCTGGATTGCTTGGCCGACGGCCAACGCCCGATGGCCAAGGCTGGCGACGTGGTGCGAGTGGAGTCGGCTCATGGTTTGTTTGTGGAACACCACGTGTTGGGGGTGACGGCATGAAGCACGCACGCATTGCCCATGCAGGTCGGATCCAGCATGCGCTGGCGCATGAAGACGGCTTGCTGTTGGACGACGGTCAAGTGGTGTCTGAAGACGCCGTGGTGTGGTTGCCGCCGCTGGCGCCGACACCCGCGCACCGACCGCGCACGATTTTGGCCCTGGGCTTGAACTACGTGGACCACGCCAAAGAGTTGGCCTTCAAGCCGCCCAGCGAGCCGCTGGCGTTTTTGAAAGGTGAGGCGAGTTTGATGGGCCACCAGGGCGTCACTCTGCGTCCGCGTGCAGTGCAAAACATGCACTACGAGTGCGAGTTGGCGGTGGTGATTGGTCGTGAGGCCAAGGACGTCAAGGCCGCACAGGCTGACGACGTGGTGGCTGGCTACACGGTGGCCAACGACTACGCGATTCGCGATTACTTGGAGAACTGGTACCGCCCCAACTTCAAGGTCAAAAACCGCCCCACGTGCACCCCCATCGGCCCTTGGTTGGTGGACCGCGATGATGTGCCCAACCCCATGGATTTGCGCTTGCAAACCCTGGTCAACGGCAAGCTCACGCAAGAGGGCACGACCAAAGACATGATTTTTGACGTGCCCACGCTGATCGAGTACTTCACCAGCTTCATGACGCTGTACCCCGGCGATTTGATTTTGACCGGCACGCCCGACGGAGTCGTGGACTGCCGCGACGGGGACCACGTGGTCACCGCGATTGAACACATTGGACAACTGCACAACACCATTCGAGAGGTCGACTGATGAACATTCAACACCTGATCAACGGCAAGTCTGTGGACTCTGCCCAGCACTTTGACTCCATCAACCCCGCCACGCAAGAAGTCATCGCCTCGGTGGCCGCTGGTGGCGAGGCAGAGGTCAATGCTGCGGTTGCTGCTGCCAAGGAAGCTTTCCCCAGGTGGGCGGGTACACCCGCAGCAGAGCGCGCCAAAGTGATGCGCCGCTTGGGCGACTTGATCGCCCAAGAGGCGCCTGCGATTGCGCAAATGGAAACCCGCGACACGGGTCAAGTGATTGGTCAAACGGGCAAGGCCTTGATCCCGCGCGCAGCCGACAACTTTTACTATTTCGCGGAGATGTGCACGCGCGTGGACGGCCACACTTACCCCACGCCCACGCACCTGAACTACACGCTGTTCCACCCAGTGGGCGTGTGCGCCTTGATCAGCCCGTGGAATGTGCCCTTCATGACCGCGACCTGGAAGACCGCGCCCTGTTTGGCCTTCGGCAACACGGCGGTGTTGAAGATGAGCGAGTTGTCACCTTTGACCGCCGACCGCTTGGGCCAGTTGGCGTTGGAGGCGGGGGTGCCACCTGGTGTCTTGAACGTGGTCCACGGCTACGGCCAAGATGCTGGGGAACCACTGGTGTCGCACCCTGACGTGCGCGCGATTTCCTTCACTGGTTCGACGGTGACAGGCAACCGCATCGTCAAGTCGGCAGGCTTGAAGAAATTCAGCATGGAGCTGGGCGGCAAGTCACCGTTTGTGGTGTTTGAAGACGCAGACTTTGAACGTGCGTTGGATGCGGCGGTGTTCATGATCTTCTCCTACAACGGCGAGCGTTGCACGGCGGGCAGCCGCATCTTGGTGCAGCGTTCGATCTACGCCGAGTTCTCGCGCCGTTTCACCGAGCGGGCCAAGCGCATCACCGTGGGTGACCCTTTGGACGAAGCCACCATCGTGGGGCCCATGATCTCCAAGAACCATTTGGCCAAGGTGCAGCACTACATTGACTTGGGCCAAAAAGAGGGCGCCACGCTGCTGTGTGGCGGCGTGGGCAAACCCGACTACGCGGCCGCCTTGCCCGCATCCATGGCGCAAGGCAATTTTGTGTGGCCCACGGTGTTTGGCGACGTGGACAACCGCATGGCCATTGCGCAAGACGAGATTTTTGGCCCGGTGGCGTGTTTGATTCCGTTTGATGATGAGGCCGATGCGATTCGCATCGCCAATGACATTCCCTATGGCTTGTCCAGCTACGTGTGGTCCGAAAACATTGGCCGTGCGCACCGCGTGGCCGCGTCGATTGAGGCTGGCATGTGTTTCGTCAACAGCCAAAACGTGCGCGACTTGCGCCAGCCCTTTGGCGGCACCAAGGCCAGCGGCACCGGCCGCGAGGGCGGCACCTGGAGTT
>JALRFN010000080.1 GCA_023268425.1 Burkholderiaceae bacterium
GAGGCGCGCCGATCAAACGGCTGACCGCGTGGCGCTCCATGTACTCGCTCATGTCAAAGCGAATCAGCTCAATGCCCATGATGTAGGCCAACTGCTTGGCCGCTTCGGTCTTGCCCACACCGGTGGGACCTGAGAACAAAAAACCGCCAATGGGTTTGTCTGACTTGCCTAAACCCGAGCGCGCCATCTTGACGGCAGAGGCCAAGACTTCCAGGGCCTTGTCTTGCCCAAAGACGACCGATTTGAGGTCACGCTCCAAGGTGCGCAGCTTGCCGCGGTCGTCGCTGGAGACGTTGGCGGGCGGGATGCGCGCGATCTTGGCCACGATGTCTTCAATGTCGGTCTTGCCAATCGTCTTTTTGCGCTTGGAAGGCGCCACGATGCGTTGGGCCGCTCCGGCTTCGTCAATCACGTCAATGGCTTTGTCCGGCAACTGGCGGTCGTTGATGTACTTGGCCGACAACTCCGCCGCCGCACGCAAAGCCGCCGTGGCGTATTTGACGTTGTGGTGCTCTTCAAAGCGCGTTTTCAAACCCTTGAGGATGTCCACAGTTTGCGCCACCGTGGGCTCCACGACGTCGACCTTTTGGAAGCGGCGCGAGAGCGCGGCGTCTTTGTCGAAAATGCCTCGGTACTCGGTGAAAGTGGTCGCGCCAATGGTTTTCAACTGGCCACTGGCCAAAGCTGGCTTGAGCAGGTTGCTGGCGTCCAAAGTACCGCCAGACGCGGCACCTGCGCCGATCAGGGTGTGGATTTCGTCGATGAACAAAATCGCATGTGGCTTTTCCTTCAGGGCCTTCAACACGGCCTTGAGGCGCTGTTCAAAGTCGCCGCGGTATTTGGTACCCGCCAACAGTGCGCCCATGTCCAAAGAATAGACAACGCCGTCGGCCAAGACATCAGGCACGTTGCCCTCGGTGATGGCGTGGGCCAGCCCCTCAGCAATCGCGGTCTTGCCCACACCAGCCTCACCCACCAGCAGCGGGTTGTTTTTGCGGCGGCGGCACAAGATTTGAATCACGCGCTCAACTTCGTACTCGCGGCCAATCAAGGGGTCAATCTTGCCTTCTGCCGCGGCTTGGTTCAGGTTTTGCGTGTACTGCTCCAGCGGCGAGTTTTTGTCGGATTTGCCGCCGCTGTTGTTGTTCGATTCGTTGCCCGACTCTTCTTCGGCGTTTTCTTTGGGCTTGGCCGCCTCTTCGGCAGACTCCCCCTTGCGGATGCCGTGGGCAATGAAATTGACCACGTCCAAGCGGGTCACCGATTGTTGGTGCAGGTAGTAAACCGCGTGGGAGTCTTTCTCGCCAAATACGGCCACCAAGACGTTGGCGCCAGTGACCTCTTTTTTGCCATTGCCCGTGGACTGTACGTGCATGATGGCACGTTGAATCACGCGCTGGAAGCCCAGCGTGGGCTGCGTGTCGACATCGTCTGTGCCGGCCACTTGGGGCGTATTCTCGGCGATGAACTTGGTCAGCGACGTGCGCAACTCGTCGATGTTCGCAGCGCAGGCCTTGAGCACTTCAGCCGCACTGGGGTTGTCCAACAAGGCCAGCAACAAATGCTCGACGGTGATGAACTCGTGGCGCTGTTGGCGCGCCTCGACAAAGGCCATGTGCAGGCTGACTTCTAATTCTTGGGAAATCATACAAATCCTCTCAGCGCGGACACCGCCGCAAGCTCGAACATGGCAAATGGGGGTGGTTGCTCAATCATCAACCGCCTCCGTCACACACTGTAATGGATGGCCAAAGCGCCGCGCAGCCTTGACCACTTGGTCGGCCTTGGCTTCGGCAACTTCTTTGGAATAGACACCGCACACACCACGCCCCTCGATGTGGATCTTCAGCATGATTTGCGTGGCGGTGTCTTGGTCTTTGGCGAAATACTCTTGGATCGCCCACACCACAAACTCCATGGGCGTGAAGTCATCGTTGAGCAACACCACTTGGTAGCGTTTGGGTGGCTTGGTGCGCTGGGTCACACGCTCCAGCACCACCGCATCACCGACTTCGCCTTGAGGGGTTCCGGGTGGCGGCAGCGCGGGGTTTTTAGGAGGCTCACTCATGATGGGAAGATTCTAATCACGCCAGCGTAGCCACTCTGGCTGTGGGTGTGAACTGGGCGACCTTTTAAAGCCCAATGAGTGGGTGACTCGGGCAACGCCCACAAAAAACCCCGCACTGGGCGGGGTTCTCATCCGGCAACAAGCGCCTCGATTACATGTTGTCGATCATCACCTGGCCAAAGCCAGAGCAGCTGACCTGCGTGGCGCCTTCCATCAAGCGCGCGAAGTCATAAGTGACCTTTTTGCTGTTGATGGCGCCTTCCATGGCGCTGATGATCAAATCAGCGGCTTCAGTCCAGCCCATGTGACGCAACATCATTTCGGCGGACAAGATTTCAGAACCGGGGTTCACGTAGTCTTTGCCAGCGTACTTGGGCGCCGTGCCGTGAGTGGCTTCGAAACAGGCCACAGAGTCCGACAGGTTGGCGCCCGGGGCGATGCCGATGCCGCCGACTTGAGCAGCCAACGCGTCAGAGATGTAGTCGCCGTTGAGGTTCAAGGTGGCCACCACCGAGTACTCGGCGGGGCGGGTCAAGATTTGCTGCAAGAAAGCGTCAGCGATCACGTCTTTGATGACGATGTCGTTGCCGGTCTTGGGGTTCTTGAACTTCATCCACGGACCGCCATCGATCAGTTCAGCGCCAAACTCTTTGGCCGCCAACTCGTAGCCCCAGTCGCGGAAGCCGCCTTCGGTGAACTTCATGATGTTGCCCTTGTGGACCAGAGTCACGCTGGGCTTGTCGTTGTCGATCGCGTACTGAATGGCCTTGCGAACCAAGCGCTGGGTGCCTTCGATCGACACGGGCTTGATGCCAATGCCGGAAGTGCCTGGGAAACGGATCTTGGTGACGCCCATTTCTTTGAGCAGGAAGTCGATGACCTTCTTCGCACCGTCGCTGCCTGAGGCCCACTCGACGCCAGCGTAGATGTCTTCGCTGTTTTCACGGAAGATGACCATGTCGGTCTTGTGCGGCTCTTTAACAGGTGAAGGCACGCCGTCGAAGTAACGCACAGGGCGCAAACAAACGTAGAGGTCCAACTCTTGGCGCAAAGCCACGTTCAACGAACGGATGCCGCCGCCCACGGGGGTGGTCAACGGGCCTTTGATGGAGACCACGTACTCTTTCAAAGCAGCCAGCGTCTCTTCAGGCAGCCACACGTCGGGGCCATAGACCTGGGTCGACTTCTCACCTGCATAGACTTCCATCCAGTGGATCTTGCGGCTGCCGCCATAGGCCTTGGCCACAGCAGCGTCCACCACCTTCAACATCACGGGGGTGATGTCAAAGCCCGTGCCGTCGCCCTCGATGTAGGGGATGACGGGCTGGTCAGGAACGTTGAGTGAAAAGTCGGCGTTGACGGTGATCTTCTGACCTTCGGCGGGAACTTTGATGTGTTGGTACATGGTGCAGGTGCTCTGGATAGGGAGTGACTGACAGCAACTCAGACGCGATGCGCGCCGAGTGCAAAACCGGTGCACAGAATTCATCATGTGCAACGCTTGATTCTATCGTGGAATGATCGCACGAAGCTGACAGCGACCGTCACCCATGTGCATACATCGCGTTCATCACCATCACACATATTGAGTGCGCTCTGGCGCGCGGTGTTGCCCGTGTCAAAGCCTCGAAAAATAGGTCTTGGCTTCCCAAGCGCGGCGGTCATCGGCTTGGTTGCACTGCGCCGCCTCGGCACGTTTGATGTGGACATAGTGATCGACCACGACTCCACCCATTTGGGCACGCATCACCTGGGACTGGTCCAAGGCATCCAGCGCAGTGTTCAGATCGGCGGGCAGCCGCTCAGCCGCTGAGGCATAGGGCGACTCACAAGCCGGTGGCGCACGCAGGCCTTGATCCACCCCGTCCAAGCCCGCCGCGATGTGCGCGGCCATCACCAAATAAGGATTGGCCGCCGGCTCATGCACCCGGTTTTCGATGCGCGTCGCCGCACCCTGCCCCACCACGCGCAACATCGCCCCGCGATTGTCCACGCCCCAAACGGCGGCTTGAGGCGCCAGCGCGTTGGGTGCAAAACGGGCGTAGCCGCTGGTGGTCGGCACGCCCCAAGCGGCGAGGCAACTGGCGTGGCGCAACAACCCGGCCAACCACGACTGCCCCAAATCGCTCAGGTGTGGTTGGGCGCTTAGCGGCGCAAAGGCGTTTTGGCCGTGTGCATCCACCAAACTGTGGTGCAGGTGCCAGCCGCTGGACATGATGGTGTCAAAGGGCGGACGACACATGAACGTGACGTGGTAGCCCTGCCGCGCCAAAGCCTCGCGCAGCGCGACGCGAAACGCGACCATGGCGTCTGCAGCGGCCAATGCGTCCATGGCATCGAATACCGCCTCGAACTGGCTCGGCCCCATTTCCACTTCCATGGAGCTCAGGGGCAGCCCCAAGCCCGCCGCCACTTCGGCCGCAATCTCCATGACCTCGTGGTTGCTGTCTGCATACGCATCGCTGAGCAATTGATAGCCTGGATGCAACATCTCCACCTCAGGCGCCTCGGCTGGCCAAGCCGCTTGGCGCGGGCTCATGCGACTACCGTCGCAGACCACGCGATAGACGTGGAACTCGAGTTCCAGGCCCACGCGCATGGCCCACCCGCGTTGGGCCAAGTCTGTACTGGCCTTCAACAACACCTGGCGCGCGTCAAAGGCCAGCGGCTGGCCATCCGGGTGCTGCAAATCCGCCATCACCCATGCGTGACCCGGTGCCCATGGCAAGAGGCGCAGACTCTCCGGCCTGGGCACAGCCAGCAGGTTTTGTGCACCCAGCAAACCCTCGGGCATGGCCGATCGCTCGCCCGCGAACACGGGCCAGGCGGTGCGGTCCGCCGCGTCTTTGAGGCTCAAGGTGCTGACCATGGACACCCCGTCGCGCCAGACACGCGCCCACGACACCGGCGTCAACCACTTGCTGCGCGCGTGCCCGTGCAGATCAATCCACACCACCCGCAGCCAACGCACGCCATGCGCGTTGGCCCAGGACTCCAACTGCCTTTGCGCAGCGTCCATCGCGTCAGATTGGCTCATGGACCGACTCACGCCTTCGGGGAATGGGCGGGAGAGTGCGCGGGCGAATAAGCGGGGTTTTGCCAAGCGGCTTGGGCTCGCTTGGCTTGTACCTGCTCGCGCCACCATTGTTGCCAAGTGTCAGCGGGCGCGATGCCGTCGACGGTATCTGGCCCCGTGGTGGCCTGCGCGACCTCGGCGCGGGCGACGCTCTCGGGCACGACGCCCTGCGCCAAACCGTCCAAGGCCGTGCGCAACCAGCGCCGATTCGCGGCGATCACCACATCGGTGCTGGCCAGGTGCTCGCGCGTGCGATCTTGGATGCGGCCCATGCTCTCGCAAGCCCACTGATCGTGGACATTGATGTCTTCCTCACCCATGCCCAAGTAGGTTTGCGTGGCCTGTTCTTGGGGGTCATAACCCCAGTCGTTGTGCGCGCCCTGCACCGGCAAATAGTCCGGCAAGGTCACGCCGGCCAAACGCTGGCGGCGCATGGTGTCTTTGTCGACCGGCTCGGCAAAGCTGGTGAAGATCGACACCCAATAAGTGTTGTGATCGTCCACCGGCACATGCATTTGCGTGATCGTCATGGTGCGCGACAGCGGGATCACAAAGGTGTGCGGCGCAATCGCGTGGGTCACACGCACGTGCTCCAAGGCGTCGCTCAAGTGGCGGCGGGTGGTGATCTCAAAGCCGTAAGGCTTGGCCTCAAAGCCAATCTGCGGCCGGCACGCCTCGCGCATGATGCGTGTCATTGGCCAGGCCTCGCCGTTCACATCGCCGGCGCTGGCGCCCCGAAACTGCTTGCCATAGGCCTCGCCGTCCACCGGCGCGTCGGCAAAAAAGCGGTGCAAAAACGAGGTGTGTGCCGGGTCAATGCCCACCTCAAACGCCTGCAGCCAATTGCAGTGCCACAGCCCCTTGAACGCAAAGGTGTGGCTGTTCGGCGCGGCAAAACAATCGAGCGCGGGCAACGGCGGCGCAGCCTCTGCTTGGCCCAGCCAAGCGAACAACACGCCCGAGGCCTCTTGAACCGGATAGCGCCGTTGTTGGATGCGGGTACACAGTTTGGAATCCTCAGGCTCTGCTGGGGTGTCGACACATTGCCCGGTCACGTCAAACTTCCAACCGTGAAACGGACAGCGCAGGCCATCGCCTTCATAACGGCCAAACGACAAATCTGCACCCCGGTGCGGACAATCGCGGTCCAGCATCGACCACTGCCCCTGATCGTCGCGAAACAGCACAAACTCCTGGCCAAGCAGCCGCACTTTTTTCACCGGGCGGTCCTTCATGCGCGCATCCAAACTCGCGTCGAATTCATCGACCAAAGCCACGGGCTGCCAAAAACAGCGCATCAGATCACCCGTCGGTTGCCCTGGGCCCACGCGGGTCAAGCGCTCATTGGTTGCTGCATCCATCACTCAGCCCTTTCATTTTTTACCCTCGCACACGGTTTCATGATGCCAATGCACGCACAATAACGCGATCACCTGCGCAACAAGCCCAGATCACACCGGAGCAAACATGACTGCCCTCTCCAAGCCGCGCCTCAACGCCTTTACCTCGGGCACGCTTGCCGGGGCGAGCAAGGGCTGCTGGCTGACACTGTTGATGGTACTGGGCTTGAGCGCAAGCGCTTGGGGCCAAAGCCCGCAAATGGACCTGCCCCGCGTGCGCATCCAAGCAGGGCTCTACCAAATCGACGCCCAAGTCGCCCAAAGCGAAGCCCAACACGAAATCGGCCTCATGCACCGTCGGTCCATGCCCGAGCACGAGGGCATGTTGTTTGTCTTTGAACGAGCCAACCGCTACTGCTTCTGGATGAAAAACACACTGATGCCGCTGAGCATCGCCTTCATCGACGACCAAGGCCGCGTGGTCAACACCGCCGAAATGCAAGCCGGAAGCGAACAAACCCACTGCGCCCAAGCGCCCGTGCGCTATGCGCTGGAAATGAACAAAGGGTGGTTTGCCAAGCGGCGGGTGCAGTCCGGGTCCGTGCTGCGCGGGCCGATGTGGAGTTCACGCTGAAGTGCCCTCGGGGTCTTTTTCGTTACGAATCCCGTATCGCAGGGTTTAGCGAATGACGGCTGCTTTGCAGCGATAGCTGCCTGACTAACTCAGGAGCTTGGTTTATGGTGCTTGGCAAAAGCCGTCACTGATTCACCCTGTAATAAAGCGACCTCAACGACCGGTATCGAAAGAACTGCAGTCGTCCTGCGTGGCTGACAGCCGACTGCCCTGATAACTCGCGGCTGAAAGTCAGCAGCTCACACCACTGAACTCACTCTCTTGACCCAAAGCTGTCATATGAGTGGTTGTCTATGGCTGGGGTAGATCCAGCCAAACGTGCAGCCCGCCGGAGGGAGGGCTATCCCATTGCAACGTCCAACCGTTGGCGTTGGCCAGCGACTTCACAATTGCAAGGCCTAGCCCATAACCGCCTGTATCCAAATTGCGTGAGGATTCCAATCGTTGAAAAGGCTGCTGATCAAGCAGGCGGCATTGAAATCCGACGACTTTCTTTTTCCAAGCAGGCTCCACGATTCACCTTACCTCGGAACCCGGCAGTACGCTCGGATTCTCGGGCACTGGGTGAATGAACTGGTCTGGATCGTTCCGAGTATGGGACCCGTTCGATGCGAAGGACCAAAGCTACGCTGATCTATCGACGCACCAAGAACCTCCGCGCCGTACAACTGCTGTTCGGCCACTCCAAGCTGGAGTCAACCGTGAGGTACCTCGGCGTTGAGGTCGACGACGCACTTGAAATTTCGGAGCAGACGGAAATCTGAAACGGTCATTGGAGGCGGCCTTTGTTCCAACATCGGGGCGACCGCTTTCAATCACACTTATGTGGGGGCTGTCAGGCGTGGTGCTTTCGGCCAGAAGCAGACGGCGATAGTCATTGTGATGCTTGGCGTGACCTCGGGATCCATCCTCTCTACGTGTGCGACTGACATCGACTGCAATAAGTTACCATTTTGTGATAAAGTAATTGATCAATTACTTATCGAAGCTGGTGTGCTCGCACGTACAAAACTCAAAACTGAAGACCGTCAGGCCGAACTGGTGCAGGCTGCATTGGTCTTGGCCGCGCAGAGGAGTCCTGCAGAGATCACAACAGGTGATTTGGCTCAGGCTGTCGGGATCACGCAGGGTGGCGTGTTTAAGCATTTCGAAAGCAAGGAAGCGATCTGGCTGGCGGTTCTGGAATGGGCTCACCAGGCCTTGATCGGAAGATTGCAGCGAGTGGCCGTCGAGCAGGAACCCAGTGCCATGTTGACCTTGCGTGCTGTTTTCATGGCGCATATTGGTTTTGTGCAGGAATTCCCCGGGGTTCCGAGGCTGATTTTTCAGGAGCTGCAACATGCCAAGCCCACGCCGCTCAAGGGTCGTGTTCAAAAGCTCATGGCTGACTACAGGAATCTGCTTTCTGGAGTGATGGCACAGCTGCATGAGGAAGGCCAGATGCGGCCAGATGTCGACCTGCAAGGGGCAGTGGTTCTGTTCATGGGCGCCGTTCAAGGCCTGGTCATGCAGTCGCTGGTGACGGGGAGCCTTAAAGACATGTCGAACCAGGCCAAGACGGTTTTCAACATTTATGAGGCTGGTTTGCTGGTGCAGCCCCGGACGGAAGCAAGGAAACGTAAATGACACCCATTAAATTCAGTCAGCGACAACTTGTGGTCGTCGCCGGGGTAGCAGTCGCTGTAGCCGCGTTTGGATTCGTGGTGTTCCGCATGGGCCCACTGGCGCCCACCAAGGTCACAGTCACACAAGTCAAGAGCGAAAGTCTGACGCCCTCGGTGTTTGGCATTGGCAGTGTGGAAGCTCGGCAGAGCTGGCTGATGGGGCCCACGGTGGCGGGCCGTGTGTTGCGGGTGCATGTCGATGTGGGGCAGGCAGTCAAGGCTGGGCAATTGCTGGCCGAGATGGACCCGGTGGACCTGGACCAACGTCTGCAGGCACAAGATGCCGCTCTGTCGAGGGCGGCCAGTGTTCAGGCCGCAGCGCAGGCCCAAGTGGCCGATGCACAAGCCCGGCATCAACTGGCGACCACCAGCCTGAATCGGCAAAAGGAATTGGCCCGGCAGAACTTCATCAGTGCATCTGCGCTGGACGCGCGCGAGCAAGAGCTTCAATCGGCGCAAGCCGCACGACAGGCCGCGCAAGCCAACCTTCAGGCGGCCAAACAGGATGCCCTTCGCCTGCAGGCTGAGCGTGCTGCCGTTCTGCAGCAAAGACAGAACACCCGACTGATCGCCCCTGCCGATGCGGTGGTCATCAGCCGGGATGCCGAGTCCGGCAGCACGGTGGTGGCAGGTCAACCGGTGCTCAGGCTGGCCAATCCGGCCAGCCTTTGGGTCAAGCTACGTGTAGATCAGGCGCGGTCAACGGGGTTGGCCGTTGGCTTGCCCGCACAGATTGTGCTGCGTTCAAGCCCCCAGCAGGTGCTGGCAGGCCAGGTGCAGCGGGTAGAGCTGCAAGCGGATCCGGTGACCGAGGAGCGGATCGCACAAGTGGCATTCGAATCTATGCCGACATCACTGTCGATCGGCGAAATGGCTGAAGTCACGGTCAAGTTACAACCCTCCGAGCAGGCTTTGGTGCTGCCGCAAGCCAGCTTGCAAACACATCAGGGGCGCACAGGCGTCTGGCGCGTGAAAGACGACGCACTGGATTTCGCTCCTGTGCAGTTGGGGGCAGCCAGCCTGGAGGGGCGTATGCAAGTAATGAGTGGGTTGGCCTCGGGTGACACGGTGGTGGTTTACAGCGAGAAACCGCTATTGGCAGGGGCACGCTTCAAGGTGGTCGACGCGTTGGTGAAAAAGGCCAAACCATGATCAGTCTTGCGGCTCGCGACATTCAGCACAGCTGGGCCAAATTTGTGCTCACCGGGCTGGGTCTGGGTTTGCTGATTGGTGTGACGTTAACGATGGCCTGTGTGTTTCGCGGCATGGTGGACGATGCGCAGGCCTTGTTGAACAACAGTGGGGCCGATTTGTGGGTGGTTCAAAAGGACACGCAGGGGCCTTACGCCGAATCCTCCAGCCTGAAGGACGATGTGGTGCGCAGCATTGCGGGCATGCCCGGCGTCGGCATGGCGACCAATATCACTTACTTCACCATGCAAATCAAAGCGGTGGGCGGCAAGGAAGCTCGGGCCATGGTGGTCGGCATCGAACCCGGTGCGGCTGGGCTGCCTGGTCAACCCGGCTATTTGCTGGCCGGTCGTCACCTCACACGCAGTCACTATGAAGCGGTGGCCGACATCAAGACAGGGTTGTCCTTGGGCGATAGGGTGGAGATCCGCCGTCACACCTACGAGGTGGTGGGTTTGACGCGCCGCATGGTGTCATCTGGCGGTGACCCCATGGTCTTTATCCCGATCAAGGATGCCCAGGAAGCGCAGTTTCTCAAGGACAACGACGCCATCCTGAACGAGCGTGTGCGAACGGCAAGCAACCCCACGTACAACCGGCCTTCTGCGCCAGGGCTTCTCGATGCCGTGCAAAGCTTGCAGACCAGCAGTCGCAACGTCAATGCCGTGCTGGTGCGCGTGGCCGAAGGATGGTCTGCACAGCAGGTGGCAGACCCCATTCGCCGCTGGAAACACATGACGGTTTTCACCCGCGCAGACATGGAAGACATCTTGGTCGACAAACTGATTGCGACCTCGGCCAAGCAGATCGGCATGTTTCTGGCCATCCTGGCCGTGGTGAGTGCCGCGATCGTGGCTTTCATCATCTACACCATGACGCTGGGCAAGATCCGCGAAATTGCCGTGCTCAAGTTGATCGGGACCCGCAACCTGACGATCGCATCCATGATTCTTCAACAGGCGATGGGCCTGGGTGTGATTGGCTTTGTGGTGGGCAAGGTCTCTGCCACCCTGTGGGCACCGGTATTTCCCAAATTCGTTCTTTTGCTGACGCAGGATGCGATTGTCGGGTTTGCTGCCACGATGCTTATTTGCATGCTGGCCAGCACCCTGGCCATCCGGGTCGCTTTGCGTGTCGATCCTGCGCAGGCCATCAGTTGATGGGATACAACATGAACAGCACACCTGGCGGCATCCGAATTGAAAATCTGCGCAAAGTCTATGGTCAAGGCGACACGGCTGTTGAAGCGCTGAAGAACGTCAACATGCAGGTTGCACCCGGTGAGGTGGTGGGCCTGGTGGGACCCTCAGGTTCGGGCAAAAGCACCTTGCTCAAATGCCTGGGGGCGATCATCGAGCCGACCTCGGGGCGCATGACATTGGGGAACGAAGTTATCTACGACGATGGCTGGAAGATTCCGGATCTTCGCGCCTTGCGTCGCGACCGGATTGGGTTTGTGTTTCAGGCACCCTATCTGATTCCATTTCTGGATGTGACTGACAACGTGGCCCTGTTGCCGATGTTGGCGGGTGTCTCCAATGCGCTGGCCAGGCAGCGCGCACAGGAATTGCTCAAGGCCCTGGACGTGGCTCACCGCGCCAAGGCTGAGCCCGCACAACTTTCCGGCGGCGAGCAGCAACGGGTGTCAATTGCCCGTGCATTGGCGAACAAACCGCCAGTGATTCTGGCTGATGAGCCTACCGCTCCGCTGGACAGCGAGCGCGCACTGGGCGTGATGCGCATCCTTAACAACATGGCACGTCAGGCGCAAACGGCCATCATCGTCGTGACCCATGACGAAAAAATCATCCCCACCTTCAAGCGCATTTACCACATCCGAGATGGACAAACGGTAGAGGAGCAAGGTGAGGGAAGAGCACTGGATTGAGTTCGAAATCCCAATGGGAGGCTTCTGCTCATCCATGAAGACGCCAGTTATGACCAACTGCTTCCCATAATGCTCAATGTCACTTCTGGGTCGGGAGCGCTTGTCACATCCAGTGTGAGCGGTCGATCCTGCGGCTGAATCTCGTCAAGCTTAGTCGAACGACTGGTGCTGTAGGTAAAGCGGTCCCCGAAGCCCACACCTAGTGAACGGCTGGTTTTGAGAGTTTCGGCCACTCAGTTGGCGATCTACTTTTGTCCGCAATCAGCCTCAAACAGAAGCTCCCCGCCAACCCTGCCCAATAAAAAAGCGACCCGCAGGCCGCTTTTTCAACCGGTCAACCGAGCGCTTATGCGAAGTTGGCTTCTGCAAAAGACCAGTTCACCAAGTTGTTCAGGAACGATTCCACGAACTTGGGGCGGGC
This sequence comes from Burkholderiaceae bacterium, assembly GCA_023268425.1. GTDB lineage: Bacteria > Pseudomonadota > Gammaproteobacteria > Burkholderiales > Burkholderiaceae_C > RS62. Next base: position 12,283 of record JALRFN010000080.1, read on the forward strand.
GTTGCGGTAGTCGATGTAGTAGGCGTGTTCCCACACGTCGACGGTCAACAAGGCTTTGTCTTCGGTGGTCAACGGGGTGCCGGCGGGGCCGGTGTTGACGATGTCAACGCTGCCGTCGGCTTTTTTGACCAACCACGTCCAGCCAGAGCCGAAGTTGCCCACGGCCGATTTGGTGAAGGCTTCTTTGAAGGCGTCATAGCTGCCCCACTTGGCATCAATGGCCGCAGCCAGTGCGCCGCTGGGTGCGCCGCCGCCTTGGGGCTTCATGCAGCTCCAGAAGAAGGTGTGGTTCCAGATTTGAGCGGCGTTGTTGTAGATGCCACCGCTGGATTTTTTGACGATGGATTCGAGGTCCATGCCCTCGAACTCGGTGCCTTTTTGCAGGTTGTTCAAGTTGGTCACGTAAGCGGCGTGGTGCTTGCCGTGGTGGAATTCCAAAGTTTCTTGGCTGTAATGAGGGGCCAGCGCGTCGATGGCGTAAGGCAATGCGGGCAAGGTGTGTTCCATGGTCATTCCTGAAGTCAAGGTTGGCAAATCTGGGAGCCCAGGGCTCCGAGCACGCCGATTGTAGGTCGGCCTGTCATTTCCTCAGCGCCGTTGCGGGAACCCCCGTGACGCAGGCTTTGGGTTCAGCGCACTTGCAGGTGCAATTCGCCGTCTGACAGTTGCGCGCGCACCTGGTCGCCCGGCTGCGCTTGTTTGGTCGAGGCGATCAAACGCCCGTCGCTGTGGGCCAGCCAAGCATAGCCACGTGCCAGGGTGTGTTGGGGCGACAAGGCGTCGAGGCGGCCTTGCAGCTGGGACAGGCGTTGGCTGTGTTGTTGCAAAGTGCGCTGCAGTGCAGCGTTCAGGGCGGTAGCCATGTCTTCCATGCGCTGTTGGGCAGGCATCAGCCCGCGAGCACTTTCTTGCTGCCAACGCCAGTGCAGATTTTGCAGACGCAGCGCATGGGCTTGGTGGGCGCGTGTGAGGCTGTTCTGCAGGCGGTGGGCGGCCTGTTGCCAGCGGGCCTGTTGTTGGGCGACTTGTCGACCGGGTCGGCTGAGGCGATGTTCAGCGCGGTCTAGGCGCTGCGCGGCTTGTTGCAAGGCTCGCTCCAAGCCTCCACGCAGGTCAGCCCTGACACGTGAAAGGCTTTGCAGTTCTTGTGCCTGAGTCACGCCGGCCAGTTCCGCTGCAGCAGTGGGCGTCGGGGCGCGCAGGTCAGCAACAAAGTCCGCAATGCTGAAGTCGGTTTCGTGGCCGACACCGCAGATCACAGGCATGGGCATGCGCGTCAGCGCCATGGCCAAGCGCTCGTCGTTGAAGGCCCACAGGTCCTCCAACGAACCACCACCGCGCACCAACAGCAGCGTGTCACAAAGACCTTGTTGGAGGTGCTCAGCGGCAGCCATCTCCAGTGCCTGCAACAACTCCGGCACCGCACGCTCGCCCTGGACCGACGCGGGGTAGATCGTCACGGCCACGTGCGGCAGGCGGCGTTGCAAGGTCGTGACCACATCCCGCAAGGCCGCCGCTTGCAAGGAGGTGACCACGCCCAAGTGACGTGGGCGCTGGGGTATGGCCTTTTTGCGCGCGGGATCAAACCAGCCTCTCGCCTCTAGCCGCGCCTTCATGGCCATGAACTGGGCCATCAAAGCGCCCTCGCCTGCGCGCTCCATGGACTCCACGACCAGTTGCAACTCACCTCGGGCGGGGTAGATGTCCAAGCGGCCGCGCACCGCCACCACGTCGCCGTCGCGAGGCGCGAAATTCACCAAGCCCGCCGCTCGACGGAACATGGCGCAACGCAACTGCCCCTGGTTGTCCTTCAAGGTGAAATAGCAATGCCCACTGGCGGCGCGGGTGAAGCCAGACAGTTCCCCTTGAACCGAAACCGGGTTGAAGCGCGATTGCAAGGCATCGCTCATCGCGCCCAACAAGTCACCCACCCGCCAAACTCGGGTTTTCACTGGGGAAATTTTTGCGTCAAACACCTTGACAAACTCCAAAAAACGGCTTCACCCTCTTGCGTGTCATCCACAAACTCAGCGAACCCCGCATCTTGCTGCTGGCACAGCCTGAAGATGCAGATATTTCAATACAAGCCATTGATTTTATTGAATATTTTGACTGATTAAAAAATAGGCAATTTAAATCCAGCCGCGAATTTTCCCTGAAAATCGACCGCCTCAGGCCTTTGTTCACAAAGTTATCCACAAAAATTGGGGGTAACTCAGCGCCGCGCGCGGGCGACCGGATGGGGGGCGCCTGGGGCCACCGAGCCAGGCCTCCCGTGCTCACCTTTGACCCTTTGCGCATTGGTCATAATGCCGCCTTAGGCGGGCCGTTTTCTGGGGCGCGCCACCGCCAGCGTCAGGAGTGCAGTCAAGGTGTGGTCCATCATACAAGCGGCCGGATGGCCAATCTGGCCGTTGATTTTGTTTTCCATCGCGGCATTGGCCATCGTCATTGAGCGCGCGATTGCCTTGCGCCGCGCCCACGTGTTGCCAGAAGGACTGCGCGAAGAGGTCACCAATGCCTGTCTCAAAGGGCTTCCGCCATTGGGCAACATCGCGGCGATCAGCGACCGTTCAGTTCTTGGCCAATTGTTGACCTATGCCCTGCGCGCCCTGCACGAACACCCCCACATGACGCCCGAAGGTTGGCGCGTGGCTTTTGAAGAAGCCGGGCGCTTGGCGCAAAGCCGCATGCAGCGCTACCTCGGCGCCTTGGGCACGGTGGCCTCTGCCGCCCCCTTGCTGGGTTTGCTCGGCACTGTGATCGGGATGATTGACATTTTTGCCAGCCAGTCAGCGGGCACTGCCGGCAGTGCAGACCCTGCGCAGTTGGCCCACGGCATTTCCGTGGCGCTCTACAACACGGCGTTTGGTTTGATGGTGGCGGTGCCCAGTTTGATCGCCTGGCGGGTCTTGCGGGCCAAAGTCGAGGCCTACACCCTGGAGCTGGAATTGGAAGCCGAGCGCTTTTGGCGCGCAGCGACCCCATACGTTTGCCGCCGCCCGAGCGCCCCGGGACCACGTCGATGAAATTCAACCGCAAGCCAGCCGATGCACCGGAGATCAACCTGATCCCCTTCATCGACATTTTGTTGGTGGTGCTGATTTTTTTGGTCTTGACGAGGAAGATATTGAATCTTTAATGGAGGACTACTCATATGACGAAGAGT
>JALRFN010000129.1 GCA_023268425.1 Burkholderiaceae bacterium
CAGATTGCGGTCAATGGCGCTGGTGTCGCACTTGGCTTCTTTGGGTTTGACGGCGTCGATCATCCAGTCTTCCCAAGCCTTGGCGCGATCTTTGGCGCACCAGATGGCTTCAGACTTGGTGCGCGAATCTTGGCCGAGCACAGGAATCAACATCACCGTGACGGTCATGTCGCTCATGTTGGCCATGTCGCGTTCCAAGCGTTTGCAATAGCCGCAGTTGGGGTCTTCAAAAATCACCAGTTGGCGCTTGCCGTTGCCGCGCTTGATTTGAAAGCCATCTTTGACTGGCAACTGATCAAAGGGGATGCGCATCAACTCGTCCAAACGCGTCTGCGTGAGGTTGACCTTGTTTTGCATGTCGATGACTTCACCACGCACCAAAAATCGGCCCGTGCGGTCGGTGTACATCACATCGGTGCCAATGCGCAGCTCGATCAAACCCGGCATCGCGGTTTCAGAAAACTCGGCCTCGGCGGGCAGGTTGGGGAAAGCCTTGCGCAACTTGGCGCTGAGCGCTTCATCAGCGGCTTGGGCGCTGCCCAGCGCGGCGAGGGCCAAACCCAGCGTCAACAACATCGAACGAACAAACAATTTCATGGTTTCAATCAACAGTCAAAAAACAAAACACCGTCGACCAGCATAACGGTGCGACGCGTGCAGGCTCAGGCCTTGAGGCGCGCCTGTGCCATGGCCGTGCGTTTCAATACGCCCATGCGGTCAAAAAGTGACAAGCCCACGTTGCGCAGCGGCGCCGCCACCGGCCAAGCGCTGGCGAACAACACATACAAGCCGTCGGTGCCGTCTTGCATCATGCGCGTTGGCCAGTGGCGGGCACGCTCGTAGCGCCGCAACAAGCGCCAGTCACCTGGGCTGCGCCCGTGTCCTCGCTGACCGACCAAACGGGCCAACTCGGCCACGTCACCCAAACCCAAGTTCAAACCTTGTCCGGCCAGCGGGTGCACCGTGTGCGCCGCGTCACCGGCCAAAGCCACACCCGGCGCCACCCAGCGCGTGGCCCGGGTATAGACCAGCGGCCAAGTGGCCACGGGTGCGTGCACCTGCAGCCGCCCCAGCGCGTGGTGGCTGGCGCTGGACAAAGCCTCGCTGAGCGCGTGAACCGCTTGCTGCTGCCAATAAGCGGTGTGTTTGGGTGCTTGTGACCAGACCACGGCCAGCTCGCGCCCCGCTTCGCCGCCCAGTGGCAGCAAAGCCAAAATGCCCTCGCCCGTGAACCACTGCCACGCCGTGCCCTGGTGCGGGTGGTCAGCCATCACCCGCGTGGCCAAGGCGTCGTGGCCATAGCGTTGGGACACCACATCCAAACCCGCTTGGGCGCGACTGGCCGTGTCGCGGCCCTCGCAAATCACCGTCAACGCGGCCTGGGGTGCGTCGGTGACCACGCTGATGTTGGGCGTGTGGCGCACCGCCGCTTGCAAGCACGCAATCACTGCGGGCACATCAACTATCCAGGTCAAGTCCTCTTGAGCGGGCGCGTCAAAGCGAACCGCCCCAGAGCCATCACCGAACACGCGCATGCGCTGCACAGGGGTCGTGGCCAAGGCGTCTTCAGGCCAGCCGCCGGCGTCGATCAAGGTTTGCCGCCCCGCGTGGTTGATCGCATAGGCGCGCACGTCGGCTTGCGCGGGCGCTTCAACCGAACCCACCAAAGCCACGCGCAAGCGCTGGCGCGCCAGCAACAAGGCCAGCGCCATGCCCACGATGCCGCTGCCCCGAACGGTGATGTCTGCAGGAGAAGTCATGCCCGCATTTTAGGAGCCAGCGAACAGCCCTGAAGCACTCGTGCGCTTGGCTGTATTGCCCGACAGCGGGGCCTCAAAGCCCGCGCCGCCAAAGGCCCTGGGCGTCAAGCTGGGCGCGGCCAATCGCTTGCAGCGTGTCCAGAATCACCGGCAGGCGTTCGCGCCAGCGGCCTTTGCCTTTGAACTGTGCGGCCACCGCGTCGGTGCTCAGGGCCGCTGGCGTGGCCGCCAGCACATCGGCCACCGCTTTGATCTGCGCGGGCAGGGCGCTGGGCCATGGGCATTGCCCGCTGGCTGTGACCACCGTGGTGGCCACAGGTTCAGTTTCTTCGCTGTCCGCATCGGACGTTTCGGCTGGGCCCAAGTCCATATCGGTTTGCGTGGCCGTCGTGGCCTGGGGGTCTTGAAAGTCGGGGCGCAGCCAGCGCACCTTGCCGTTGGCTTCTTCGGCGGCGCGTTGGGCGTTGAGCGCGACCAAACGCGACAACAGCGCGTCGGTCCATTCGCCGCGCGCGGTGGTCGCGGCCTCGTCAGCGCCCCATGGCACGGGGCCGAGGTCACGCCAACCGTAGGCCGCCAGCACCGCAGCGTCCAGCTCGTCGTGCAGCGTGCGCAGCACCGAGACCAAGCCTTGTTCGTGGGTGGTTTTGTCTTTGGCACTCAGCGCCTCGCCGCTGCGCAGTTGGTCCAGCACGTTGTACATGTGGGTTAGCGTCAGCGAGGGGTGATCGGCTTGTTGGGTCTTGCGGTGGGCGTCGAGTTGCTCGGCCAAACTGCGGATGCGCTCGGCCAGCTCGGGCGTGAGGCCCGTGTCGTCCGAGGGGAAGGGGAATGGGTCGAAACACCGGCTGTTGTTATAGCGCGGGTCGTTGCCAACACCCAAGTGACCGCCGGTGGATAGAGCCCACTGGACATGCATTTGACTGGAGACTACGCCGAGGGAAAAACCATCTTGCAGTGCGATGGCGATCAACCCCTGGTCGGCAAGGATGTTGCCGTCTAAAAACTGAAAAACACGATGTTTGGCTGTCATGGACGTCGCGATATAGCGGGATAGCCCACGTGTTGAAGATCGTAGATCGGTATTTTTTCGACCGAAAAGCCACCAATTTGTTCGTCGATATTCCTCGGGGTTTTGGTCGCGCTCAGGTTTTACGCGTTCAAATAGCCATTGCCAAATTGCGGGGTGATGGGTTCGCAACTCTGCCTCAGTCATGCCATCGCAGTCGATTGCGTAGACGCCGCGAGGTTTATCGGTGAGATCTCGCCCGTTTCGATAGGGTTTGGCGAGGGGGGTGTTGTTTAGCGCGGTCAAGTCGGATGGTGTGATCACAAATCCCGCACCAATGAGTACCACCCCACGGGTGGCAATTCCTTTGTTTGCTTGTAGCGGCTTCGCCGCCGCGACATTCGCCCCGATGCGCAAATCGGCGTGCAGCAGGCCCGTGCTTTCGCGCAAGTCGACGTCGACTTCGCCGTGCGCTTGCGGGGTCTCGCTGCGCACGCTCATCAAACGGCCGCTGTGGCTGCCTGCGGTGGCCACGGTCATGGCGATGCGCACGGCTGCACCGTCGGCGCTGTCGACCCAAGGGTGGTCGGGGATGGCGTAGACCAAAGACAGTGCGGGCATGGCGGCTTGCACCACGCGGCGGTTGAAGGTTTGTTTGATCGAGTTGGTGGTGATCAGGCCCAAGCGTTCGCAGTGGCCCGCGCTCACCCGTTGCGCGGCCTGGTGCCACCAGTACATGACGAAGTCGGCGCTCTCGGGCACGTCTGGCCAGCTCTGGCGCAGCGCGTCCACGTAGCCGTCGCCCAAGGCCGAGCGCATGGTGCTGGCGCCGATGAACGGCGGGTTGCCGACGATGAAGTCAGCCTGCGGCCACTCGGCGCGGCGTGGGTTCACGTAGGCCCACTGCACGGCGCGTGCGCGCTCGTCGGGCACGGGCAGGCCAGTGACGGGGTGGGCTTGGGTGGTGACGCCGTCCCAGCGGGTGATGGCTTGGCCGGCTTCGTCGCGCGCGGGTTCGGTGCGGTCGCAAGCGAGCACGGCGTCGCGGTTGTCGATGTTGCGGTAGTCGTGGATGACGGGTTCGGCGATGTGGTTCAGGCCCACGGTGCGGGCCTGCCATTGCAGGTAGCCAATCCACAGCACCAGC
>JALRFN010000235.1 GCA_023268425.1 Burkholderiaceae bacterium
CGTGCATCGACTCAGATGATGAAGGACCAGCCGGAGCGGCACTTGGCAGTAGTGATGATTCAGATGAGGAAAAGCTGATTCGCGTCCTTCACCGCTTGGTCGACGGCGGCCACAGCGTGGTCGTCATCGAGCACGACTTGGACGTCATCGCCGAAGCCGACTGGGTCATCGACTTGGGGCCAGAAGGCGGTAAAGACGGTGGGCGCGTGGTCGCTGCCACCACGCCAGAGGGTTTGGTGCAAGCGGACACGCACACGGGGCGGGCGATTGCTGGTTTGTTGCGTTGAGTGGTGTCTTGGGGTCTTTGTGCACTTAAGCGCTGAGCCGCCAGCCCAGAACCAGAGCCAACAGCAAGGCCAGCGCGCAGCCCGCCATCAGCCAGCGGCTGCGCATGCGCAGCACGTCGACGGCGGCCACCAAACGCAGGTTTTGTTCGGCCAACTCGCTGACCGTGGTTTGCAGGGCCTGCAGCCGTTGCTCTTGATCGGCCAGTTGTTGTTGTAAACGTCGCGTGGCCTCGTCGGCCGTCAGAGGGCTGGTGGCAGGTGGCGGCGAGGGCGGTGTCTTGTCTTTGCGCAGCCCTTTGGCGGCTGCCAGCACTGTGGGCGCGGCCTCGACCACGTCTTTCCATGGGATGACTTTGAGGGCGGTCAACCAAGGCAAGGCCATGGGGCTTACTCCTTCACGGGCACGTAGAGTTCGGTGACCCACTGGTTGGGGTTGGGGACCTGAGCGGGGTCGGAGAGGTAGCGCTCCAGGGCGGGGCTGCTGCTGTCCCAGGGCAACTTGCGCATGCGCGCTTGACCGTGGGCGGCGTGCCAAGCCAGTTTCAAAAATCGGTAGTCGCCTTGCAGCGTGACCTTGAAGTAGTGGCCCCCGCGAATCAGCGTCGCGCCCGGGGTGCCCTCAGCCACCGGGTAAGCGACTTCCACGTCCACTTCGCCGGTTTTGTCGTTGATGCGGTGGTAGACCCCCAGCGGCGGTTCGGCGCAGGCGTCACCCGCTTGTGCGCGCAGCGTCGGCATCCATTGGCCGTAGACCTGGGGAAGGGCTTCGAGCGACGAGACCTCGCGGTGGCTGATGGCGTGGAAGGACACGCGCTCGGCGACCTCGCCGAAGGTGATGGTCGGGTGTGGCGCTTCGGGGTTGAGCGCGCCAGCCATGAGCGCCAAACCCAGCTCAAAATCTTTGCTCATGAGCGCTTGCAGCTTGGCCTTCATCGGCGCCATGAAGATGGGCAGTTGACCCGCCATGCGCCAACGCACTTTGGTGTTGAGTGCGTCAAGGGCACGCACCTCGATGGTGATTTGTGCGCTGGCTTTGAAGGGGCGCAGGAAACGCAGCTCCGCCTCCAGCGTGTGCGCGCTGGGCCGCGCGGTGTGGGTAATGCGACCCGCGCCTATGCGCTGTCCGGACCAGTCGTAGTGGCCACCGATCTCGCGTGGTCGCTCAAACCGCAGTTGGGCTTCCGGTTCGTGTAGCAGCCAGGGGCTCCAGCTCGGCCATTGTTCGAAGTCTTCGACCGCGGCCCAAACCGCATCGCTGGGCGCACGCAGGTTTTGTGTGACCTCGACGGCATAGTCCACGCGCCAACGTTTCAAGAGCAGCCAAACGACCAACAAGCCGACGACCAGCCACAACCAAACATTCATGCTTCATTCCCTCCAGGTGCGGCCATTGTGAAGCAACTGCGCCACGCCCGCTGCGGGGGTCAGGGTGTGGGGTGGTCGTGCGGGCTGATGGGGGCTTCGCGCACGGCTGTGGCGGGTGCGCCCCAACGCCACAAGGCCAAGCACGCCAGGGCAGCAACGCCCGACAACAGACCCGCGAACCCCCACTGCGGCGAAGCCTGCAGCGCGGCCGAGCCCAAAGACGGGGCCAGCATGCCGCCCACGGTGTAGGACAAGACCAGCACC
>JALRFN010000342.1 GCA_023268425.1 Burkholderiaceae bacterium
ACATTCAAAGGCACATTCGCAAGCGGATTCGCAAGCGGATTCGCAAGCGGATTCGCAAGCGGATTCGCAAGCGGATTCGCAAGCGGATTCGCAGACGCGCCCGGCGGCAAACCACTGGGCAGGCCAGCCCCCGCCGCCGTAGGTGTATGAGATAGCATGCTGGCGACGGGCGTGGTCGCATCTGCTGTCGCCGCCCGCAGCGGAACGGCACCAGCTAGGGCGGACACCGCCTCGTCGAACGCTGGCCGGTCAGAGGCTGCCGCGACCAACGTCGAGGAAACAAGCGGTGGCGTGGGCCATTGCCGACCTGCCGCCTGCGCTGACAAAAAAGCCGCAGCACCGGCTCCAGCCGCACTGGACGGCTCGCCCGCCAATGGCTGGACTTGGGTCGCCGTGCTCGTGGTTGCGCTGACAGCCATGGCCGCGCCCGCGCCCGCCAAGCCTGCTGGCCCGACCACCGTCCCACCCCAATTCAGCCCCCCCACAGCGGCTGGCGCATCACCCGCTTGGGCTTGCAACTGCAAGGCTCGCACCGCTTCAGGCGACAGGCCTTGCTGCTGCGCAAAGGCGATCAAGGCGTCGGGGGCGACAGCCATTTGACCGTCGGTGATGACACGCAGCGCTGGACTGAGGTTGAACGCAGCCCAAGGCGCGGCGACTTGCCCCACGTTGGTTGGCGCCGCATCGGCAATGCGTTGCCCAGCATCAACAGCCGCCGCTGCGCTTTCAGCCGTCGCTTCTGCTTGCGCCAAGGCCGCCGCAAAACCGCCCGTTGGCGCCTCACTCACCGGCACGCCTGCGGTGAATCCACCCGCAGCTGGCTTGGCCGCAGGGTTCAGCAGGGACAACAAATCACTCGACATCACAGACTCTCCAAAGTGAACCCCAGCGCCTCAACGCGGCGGCAAGAAATAGCCGCCTCACGGGTCACGGCGGGGGTTTCGCAAAGAGCGTGCCAAATCACCTTCCATTTCGCAGCTCCAACTGGCACACCCATTGCTTTGAGGGCTGCAGCGCCGCGTCGCGCGAACAAATCAAATCTTTTCACTCACAGCACAGGTTGAATCTGCAAATGAATGCATTGGGTCTGTCAAACATCCGACAGAACTTGGCGGCTGCACCATGGGCGAGCCTGAGTATTCCTGCGCTGGTGTTGGTCATCATGACGATGCTGGTGTTGCCGCTACCGGCGATCGTCTTGGACGTGCTGTTCACGTTCAACATCGTGATTTCGCTGGTCATCATCATGGTGGCCATCGGGACGCGCAAACCCCTGGAGTTTTCGTCCTTCCCATCGGTGCTGCTGTTCGCCACGATGCTGCGCTTGGCCCTGAACGTGGCCTCGACCCGCGTGATCCTGATTCAAGGCCACGAAGGAGAAGCCGCCGCAGGCAAGGTGATTGAGGCCTTTGGACAATTCATCATTGGCGGCAACTACTTGGTGGGCTTCATCATTTTCATCATCTTGATGATCATCAACTTTTTCGTCGTCACCAAAGGCGCAGGCCGAGTCTCCGAAGTCAACGCGCGCTTCACCTTGGATGCCATGCCGGGCAAACAAATGGCCATCGACGCCGACCTCAGCGCCGGTTTGATCGAGCAAGATGAGGCGAAAAAACGCCGCGAAGAATTGGCCCAAGAATCAGACTTTTTCGGCTCCATGGACGGTGCCTCGAAATTCGTCAGTGGTGACGCCTTGGCCGGTTTGTTGATCCTGCTCATCAACATCATCGGCGGACTGGCCGTGGGCGTCGGTCAGCACGACCTGGCGCTGGGTCAAGCCGCCAAGGTCTATACCCTGTTGACCATCGGCGATGGCCTGGTGGCACAAATCCCGTCGCTGTTCTTGTCACTCGCCACCGCCATCATCGTGACCCGCGTCACGACGGCCGAGAACATGACCGAACAAGCCATGGGCCAACTGTCCAACCCCTGGGCTTTGTACATCGCGGGCGGGATTTTGACGGTCTTGGGCATCGTGCCCGGCATGCCCCACGCCGTCTTTTTGACCTTGGCTGCTGGTGTCATTGGCTTGGCTTATTACTTGCAACGCCAAGCCCTGGTGGACCCAGACCAAGCGGCCTTGGCGGAGGTCACGGCCTCCACCACCGTCAAGGAATTGGACTGGGACGACGTCGACAGCGTTGACCTGATCGGTTTGGAAATTGGTTATGGCTTGATCCCATTGGTCAACACCGACGCGGGTGGCCAATTGATGTCACGGGTCAAAGGCGTACGCAAAAAGTTGTCGGCCGAATTGGGTTTCCTGGTGCAACCCGTACGCATCCGCGACGCGTTGAACCTGGAGCCAGACGTCTACCACGTCTTGCTCAACGGCGTCGTGCGCGGCAAGGGCGAGGTCAAGGTGGGCAAAGAACTGGCCATCGACCCGGGCCGGGTCTACGGCAAGTTGGAAGGCATCAAGACCAAAGAGCCCGCTTTTGGCCTGGATGCTGTGTGGATCGAGCCCTCGCAGCGCGATTTCGCGCGCTCACTGGGCTACACCGTGGTCGACTCTGCCACCGCCATGGCCACGCACTTGAACAAAGTTTTGCGCGACAACGCTGCCGAGTTGATTGGCCACGATGAAACGCAGGCCTTGGTCGACAAGCTGGCCACCAAGTTTCCCAAGCTCGCCGAGGACTTGGTGCCCGGCAAACTCAGCCTGGGCGTGGTGACTCGGACCCTGCAACTGCTGTTGGAAGAAGGCGTGCCGGTACGCAACATGCGCACGATTGCTGAGGCCTTGACCGAGGCCAGCGAACGCACCAAAGACCCGCGGCAACTCGCAGCGCTGGTTCGCCCCAAACTCGGTCACGTGATCATCCAAAGCCTGGTCGCGCCCAACACCGCTTTGGAAGTGATGACACTGGAGCCGCAGCTGGAGCAATTGCTGCACAACGTTTTGCAACAAAGCGGCGAGTCGCAAGCGGTGCTGGAGCCGGGTTTGGCAGACAGCCTGTTTGGTGCCTTGCAAAGCACCGTCACCGCGATGGAAGATGCGGGCGTACCGGCCGTCTTGGTGGTGTCGCCATCGGTGCGGGGTTGGCTGGCACGCGCGGTCAAGCACCGCATTCCCGATTTGACCGTGTTGTCATACAGCGAGATTCCAGACGATCAAAACGTCAAAGTCACCCACACTGTGGAGGCGTCCGCCAAGGCCTAATGGCTCAGCGCGCAGGAGACCAGCACCATGGAACTGAAAAGAATTTTGGCCAGAGACAGCCGCGCCGCTTCTGAGGAAGCGATGGAGAAATACGGCCGCGACGTGTTGATCATCTCCAGCAACCGCGTCAACGGCCAAACCGAGCTCATCGTCGCCATCGACGTACAGGCCCAAACTGCGGCGTCCTCAGTTCATACAGAGGCGCCGAAAGCACCACAGCCCATGGCAAACGATGTGCCAGGCTCAGACGTCGACGAAGACAACCCCTTCGAGGCCCTGCTGTTTGCGCAGCACAGCCGCACGCAAGCGCTTGAGCCGCATGAGCCGCTTGGAGCCACATCCGACACGCTCAAGCCAAGCGCGCCTGTCTCACCCCCTGCGCCAGCGCCAGAACACCAGTTGGCCACGCAGTACGACCACATGCGCGGCTCGGAGATCGTGGCCTTGCTCAAGGAAGAGCTGAGCGCCATTCGCCAAGAAATCCGCTTGCACCAACAGTTGGGCTTGGCGCAACTGGACGCCTTGGCACCCAGCTTGCAGCCGCTGATGGACGAGCTGGTCGAACGAGGTTTGCCGCCCGGTCTGCGTGAGCACATGACGCAAGCGTGGAAATCACTGGACGACCCCATTGAGGCCTTGGCCAACTTGGAGACTGAGCTCACGCGCATCTTGCCGCCAGCAGAAAGCCCCATTGCTTTGACCGGTATCCATGCGCTCGTGGGTCCTTCTGGGTCGGGCAAAAGCTTGGCTTGCGCCAAGCTGGCCATTGCGGCCAGCGACGCTTTTGGTCCTGAGCAGGTGGCTTGGATCAGCTTCGCCGATCACCGCGCAGGGGCCTGGAGTCAAACGCAAATGTTGGCCACGCCCTCAGGCGTAGCCACTTTTCGCGCGGGCAACGCCGAAGGGCTGAAGTTGTTGCTGCAGGAGCTGGCACACATGAAGCTGGTCTTGATCGACAGCGCTGGCGTTCACTTTGAGCAACAGCTGCAGGCGATTCGTGAGATCGAGCCTGAAGCCGCTTTGCACATGGTGCTGCCGATGGACGCCACGCTCACGAGCATCAAGCGCGCGCTCAGACAACACCAGGATTTGAGCAGTGTCATTTTGAGCAAGATGGACGAATCGTATTCACCTTGGGCGATGATTCAAGGCCTGAGTCAGCGGCAGCCACGCGTCGCTTGGATCAACGACAGCGAACGGCTGCACACCCCCATGCAGACCTATGCCCCACAAACATTGGCGGAAAAAGCATTGAACACCCTGGGTCAGTTAGACGAAGACGATCAAGACGAGCACGCGGCCAAAGCACTGCGCCTGAACGACATGCATGAAGTGCCTGACCTGACTGCAACGCTCGAGCCATTCCAAGACGATGAGGAAGTCGAGGCGGCCCCGCCCATGGCCACATCACCCACACCCGCGCACATCACTGAGCAATACGGCATCCCACAGTTTGGTCGCATTCATTTGGCGGGCTGACATGAATCACAAGAAACACATTCCTCACGTCATCGGCGTCGCCAGCGGCAAAGGCGGCGTCGGCAAAACCACGGTCGCGACACACCTGGCCTCGGCCATGGTGCACGCTGGTCAGCGTGTCTTGGTGCTCGACGCCGACATGGGTTTGGCCAATGCGCAAATCGCGTTCGGCATGCGCGCCAAATACAACATCCAACACGTTTTGCAAGGCGAAAAAAGCCTGTCCGAAATCTTGCTGCAAACGCCGCAGGGTGTCTGGCTTGCACCTGGCGCGTCGGGCTCTCGCGACATGGCGTCTTTGGACGCGACGGCCACCGCACGCCTGATCGACGCGTTTGACGACGTCGCCGACCAGTTCGACGTGCTGATCGTTGATATTGCTGCGGGCATTTCCTCTGCAGTCACCACATTTCTGAACGCTTGCCAGCGCCGCATCATCGTCGTAAGAGACGAGCCCGCCTCGATTGCGGACGCCTATGGCCTGATCAAGGTGATGGTCAACGAGTTTGGTCTGGATGAGATTTATCTCTTGCCGAATATGGTTAAATCTCAGGCGCATGGCTGGCAGCTTTACAAACGATTCAACGACATTTGCGTGCGCTTTCTCAACCAATCGGTCTCTTACCTGACCTCCATCGAAACCGATGAGGAGGTGTCCAGTGAGCGCGCCAAGTATCAACGCGTGGTGACCCAAGCCCAACTCAGCGGCACACCACGCGATTTTGTGCGTTTGGCTGACGCCGTGGGCAAACTGCCTCCGGTGGCCACTGTGACCGGGTCCACCCAATTCTTTGTCCATCGTTTGGTGCAAGCGCAACTCTCACCCTGATCATGGCCACACCTCCCATCTCCCTGTACCAAGACAACCAAGACGCGGGCAACAACACCCACGACTTGGTTGTGGCGCACATGGGCATGGTCAAGCGAGTCGCCATCCATTTGAAAGCGCGCATCCCACCGTTCATGGAACTCGATGAGTTGATTCAGGTGGGCATGGTCGGTTTGCTGGAGGCGGCCAAATCGTTTGACGTCAACAAGGGTTCACCTTTCGAACATTTCGCGCTGCGCCGCGTGCGTGGCGCCATCTTGGACGAAGTGCGCCGGCAGTCCTCGCTGCCCCGTTCAGCGATTCACTTCAACAAGCAGGAATCGCAAGCCAAGCAACAGTTGGCGTCCGAGTTGGGACGGGAGCCCACGCAAAGTGAGTTGGCCGAATACTTGGGCAAGGACGTGGAGCAATTTCAAAAAGAGCGCGGCCATGCCACGCGCTTTGAAACCCACTCCATGGAGGCCATGACGGACGAGGTCTTGTCGATCGCCGCCGACGTCAGTTACCAGCCCGAAGAAAGCTACGAGCAACAAGAGTTCATGGGGGCCGTCACCGACGCCATTGCTGAACTGCCAGAGCGCGAACAATTGGTCATGTCGCTGTACTACGTGGAAGAGCTGAACTTGAAGGAAATTGGCGCGGTGCTTGGGGTCAGCGAATCGCGTATCAGTCAAATTCTTTCAAGTGTGGTGAAGAAACTCAGAACCCAACTACAAATGGATTCATAGCCTCATTTAGTCCAAGACAAACACCGACGCTACTGTTAGCATCTTGGTCATTTACTGATCAAACCTTGCGCCAAGACCTTTGCCATGCCTGTTTTCGACCTCTTCAAATCACCCAGCAAAGGCGCAATTCAAGAGAAAACCAAAGCTGCTTTTGAAAAGGCAGTTGAAGGCAAGGACAACCCCAAGATGCGCAGCATCCGCATCCACCTGGGACTGCTGTTGCGCACGCATGTGGACAAGCTTTTTGTCAAAGGCGCAGAAGACTCCATTGAATTTGACAAAGCAGTTGCCATTGCCATCGCAGCGGGTCAAGACAAACCCGAAAGACCTCTGGCACCCGCTTTCATGGAAATCAAAACCTCCGAGGGCACGCGCAACAGCTATTTGCCAGAAGAATATGCCCAAGCGATTTACAGCTTGGGCATGCGTTACCAGTCCGAGCAAATTTTGGCCGTCGACGCCATCGCCCGTACCCAAGAGATTTTCGACACCATCTGTTACGATGAATTGAACCTTCCGCAATCGTTTGAAACCCTGCGGTTCTTGCGCGAAGACACCGAAACCACTTGATCGTCTGATGCCACATGGGCCTGTTGCTCGCTTTTTTCGTTCTTTGCTTCATCGCGTTTGTTCTGGGCATTGGTTTTTTGCTCAAACGCATTTCACAGCTTGAGGTGCGCGCGCGGGAGCTGAGCCAGAGCCAAGCACAGGGCGTGCAAAGCAACATGCAAGACCCGGTCTTCGATAAGAATGACGGCGAGCAACTCTGGATGGCATTGAGCACCGACAACGAGTCCAGCGCCTATGATGCCAAAACCCTCGATGACGCGCGCCAACGTTATGCCTTCATCATGATCAAGCACGCAGCGGCTTTGTTCGAAGCAGGGCGGCGAGATGCCACCAACGGCCAACAAAACACCCCGAGCAACACCAAACGCATCACCACCTTGCGCGGTGCCGTGCAATCTTGGATGCCGATGGAACACGCCAGCACGCTTTACGAGTGTGGTCGCCACAGTTTTTTGGCCGAAAGTGAGCTCGAACGCGCCCCTGTGCGCGTCACAGTCGACCAAACCTGCCGCATGATATCGAATCAGCTGCGCCTTGCCGTTGACTTGCAGTTGGCCGATCGTTTGATGCCGGTCACTGCCGATACCGAATCTAGCCCAGCAAATTCTTGAACGATTCCATGCGCGCAGGCCTCAAGTTTGCGCGGGGCCTGTCGACTCCTAAGGCATCAACATCTGTCAAGGAGCAGGGCATGCGCATCAGCGACCGCGCCATCGAAAGTTATGGCGCCATCCAAATCGACACCCGTGTCACCGACGCCAACAGCGCGCAATTGATTTTGATGCTGTTTGACGGCTTGATCGACAACGTTTTGGACGCCAAGCGCTTCATGGGCTTGAAAAACATCCCCAAAAAATCTGAGCACATCGCCCGCGCCTCACGCATCATTCTGGGTTTGCAAAGCACCCTGAACTTTGAACGCGGCGGCGAACTGGCTTTGAACCTGGACGATTTGTACAGCTACTTTTTGCGCCGCTTGACCGCTGCCAACGCCTCCAACGACCTGACGATTTTGGACGAAATCTACCAGCTGGTGGGGCAAATCCGGACCGCCTGGATGCAGTTGCCGGCGTGCCAAGGTCGCTGACCCGCTGTAACACCCAGCAAAAAGCCCGCACAGTGCGGGCTTTTTGCTGTCCAAACACAGCGTTTGGGTGCGGTACCGATCACCGCTCGCCAAAGGCTTGGCCCAGGGTCTTGGTCACAGGTTTGGTGAGGTAAGAAAACACCGTGCGCTCGCGGGCTTTGATGTCGATGTTGGCGGTCATGCCCGGCCGAATATCAATGTTCTCCGTGTTGCGGCTCTTGAACTCGGCCTCGCGGATCAACACCAACGCGCGGTAGTAGGGCTTCTTGCCTTGTGCCGTGTTTTCCTCGAGCGTGTCCGGGCTGATGTAGGACACCTCGCCATTCATGGCCCCGAAAATGGAGTAGTCGTAAGCGTCTAGCTTGACCTTGGCGCTTTGACCGACCAAGACATACGCAATATCAGCGGTCGACACCTTGGCCTCGACCACCAGATCTGAACTGGTCGGCACCAACTCCATCATGGTCTCACCCGGTCGCAAGACGCCGCCCACGGTGGTGAAAAAGATGTTCTTCACCAAGCCGTCCGTCGGCGCCACAAGTTCCGTGTGCTCCAGCATTTGGCGGCGATCGCGCAATTGCTCTTCTTGCGTGTTCAACTCTTCTTGCGCCTTGGTCAACTCGGCTTGAGAGTCTTGAAAGTACTTGTTGCGTTTGTTGGCGATTTGCGCCTCAATGTCTGCCACCGTGCGGCGCAAGCGCAAGATGTCGGCCTGGCTAACATCGCCTGTGGCTTCCAACTTGGCGTTCAGCGCCAGCTCTTGGCGCGCCAAGCCCAACATCTTCTCCAACGAAGCCACGTCTTCTTGAATGGCTGTGCGTCGCTTGTTGTAGAGCGCAGTTTGGTTGCGCACATAGTCTTTGTAGGCCTGCAGATCTGAGCTGAACGCCAGTGCGTGACCGTACACCTCTGCCTCCAAACGGGTGACCGTGATGCGCAAAGCCGCCACCTTAGCCGCCGTGTCGTCCACCGCAGCTTGGGCACGGGAGCGCTCCAGGGTCGCGAGGACTTGTCCCTCGCTGACGGAATCGCCTTCTTTCACATCAATGGTCTTGATCACGCCACCATCTGGCGCTTGAATCACCTGCGTGCGTGCGGCCGCAATCACTTGCCCGGGCGCACGGGTCACCTGATCGATTTTGGCCACTGTCGACCAGCCCAGCAAACCCGCCAAACCCAACACCATGACGCGAAGCACCCAACGCGACTGCCCCCGGCGCTGGGCCTGCAACAACTCCTCATAGACATCCGGCGTCATGCTGCAGCCTCCTTTCCAACCTGGGCTGGCGGCGCACTGGAACCGCTCCCCCCTTTGGCCAGGCGATCCAAAACCAACTGCTTGGGGCCATCCATCACCACCTGTCCACCAGCGATGACAATCAAGCGGTCCACCAAGGGCAGGATCGACGGCTTGTGCGTCACCACCACCATGGTCTTGCCTTGCGCATCTTCGCGCAACACATTGATGCACTGGGTCTCTTGAGCACCATCCATCGATGCGGTCGGCTCATCCAGCAACCAGACGTCGGGCTGGCACAGCAACAAACGCGTGAACGCCACCAACTGCTTTTGGCCGCCTGAGAGGCCTTTGCCACCTTCAGTGATGGGCAAGTCCAAACCACGTGGATGGGCCTTCACCAGTTGAATCAAGCCACTGCGCTCCAACACACCTTGCATGACATCGTCACCAGGATCAGGCAAACCGATCAACAGGTTTTCACGAAGCGTGCCTTGAAACAAGCGGTGCTCTTGCTGCAGGTAACCGACATGCTGGGCCAGCACCGCGCGGTCAATTTGCTTCAAGTCCATGTTGTCCAGGCTCACTTGGCCTGTTTGTGCCCAGTACAAGCCAGAAAGCAGACGCAGCAAAGTCGACTTGCCCGAGCCAATCGGTCCCAAAATACCAACGCGCTCTCCCGCATTGATGTGCAAATTCTGTACTTTGATCGCTGCACCGCCACCCGGGTAACCGAACTCTGCGCCGTTGACCGTGTAGGTGCCCGCCAATCGTGACGGCACCAGTGGGCGCGTCACGCCATGGTGATCTGTCTCCAGTGCGTACACCTTTTCCATGCCCTCCATCGCCGCTCGCGCGTTGGCATGCTGCATCAACAAACTGGGGATTTGCATGACGGGCTGCAACACGCGGCTGCTCAAAATCGAGCATGCGATCAGCGCACCCATGGTCATTTCACCTTGAATCACCATCAAGGCACCTACGGCCACCGTGCCGGTGTACGCCACTTGGTACAGGGTACTGGTCGAAAAAGTCAGCGCTTCGGACGCATGGCGCATGCGCAAATCGTTGACCAAGGTCGCGGCATTGATGTCCAGCCATTTCGACAAAAAGCGCCAGCCTCCGGAGCCGGCCTTGATGGTTTCAACCCCTTCGACAGCCTCCACCAGCAGACCCGTCTTGAAGTTGGAGCCGGCAATGCTGTCTTTGGCCAGTTGCGCCATGCGCTGTCGCGCAGAAAGGCCCACCAACACGGCCACGACCGCCAAGACCAGCGGCACAGCGGAAACGTAGTGGTGACCGATCAAACCAATCAAAGCCACAAACATCAAACCCATGGGCATGTCGACCATGGTGAACAGCGTCGAGGTGGTGTAGAAGTTTCGAATTTGCTCGTATCCACGCAACTGTGCCGCGAGGCTACCCACGGAGCCGGGCAGTTGATCCACACGAACCGCCAACAGTCGTTGAAATATGTCGCGTGACAAGCCCTCGTCAACACTCACCACGACTGAATCCATGATGCGTGCACGCGCAAACTTCATCAACACATCTAAGAGCAAAATCAACACCACACCACTGGCCAAAATCGCCAGGGTGCTGACGGCGCCCGTAGGAATCACCCGATCGTAAACCTGCATCGAGAACATCGACACGGCAACGGCCAAGACGTTGATGAACACCGTTGCAATACCCGCCTCAAACAAGATGCCGCGATGGCGCTTGAAGGCCTCTTTGAATTGACGCTCAAACGACTGATGCCCCGCATCGTGCTCAGTGGCTTGTGCACGCATGCGATAAATGCGCGAGCAATCCGAGGCCTTCACCCCATGCTCGGCCGCTTGCGTGCGCAGCACCCACATGCCGTCTGGCCGCTGGGCAACGACCAAGCCCCAACCCAAGCGCTCAGCGAACACCAACAACGGCAACTGCGCAGCGTCCATGGCTTGCAACGATACCGGGGCGGAATAACCCAAGCGTGCTGCCAAATTGCGCAAATCGGCTTCGTCAATCTGCGACGACGCCAACACGGCAAACGCACCTTCTAAGCGCAAACGATCAACTGCGACGCCTTGTAACTTGGACAAGCCCTCCAAGGCCCAGGCCAACTGCGCTTTTTCTTGCATCACCGATTTCCTCTGTTCGCGGCACCGTTTAACGCCTGCACATTGGGCAAGAGTTCGACCACCACACGCCGATTCACCCTGTGACAGGCTTGATTGGCCACCGTCTTTTCAAATCCGCACCGGACATTCTTTGGCTGTGTTGCACCCAACCATTCGGTCTTCCAACTTTGAGCCGTCAAGCCTTGCGCTTTCAAGGCCTCAGTCACCACGAGCGCCATCTCCTTGGATCGAGCCAGCACCTCGGACGGCTCGCCCAGGGGGTCGCTGTAAGCGATCACACGGATTTCGTCCATTTGGCCAGGCGCCTGAGGCATGGCCGCACGCCATGAACGCATTTGATCGACACCACTTGCACTCAGTTTGATTTGGCCAAGTGCTTGAGATGCGAAAACCTCATCGGCCAGCCAAGTCACCGCCCACGCACCACGTGCGTTTCGGACCTGCGAGCTGCTTGTGCTGGGTTGGTTCTCAGCGGGCTTTTGAATGGACGCCAACGGCGCTGATGGCGGCATTGTTTTCCCTTCCACAACTGAGCTCATCAAGCTCACCGAGTTGGCCTTGGTCTGATTGGCCAACACCGCACCGTTCAAAGATCCGCCACCTCGGGCCATGTTGTCTTGCTCGCGAGTCAAGGCCTGAGCCCAATCTTCTGAAATCAGACTTCCGCCTGGCTTGGCCGCCCACTGCAGCCGCAGCTGTACGTAGGTCGAGATCCAGCGCACACGCGCGTCGACCAAAGACTGACGCCCTTGCGTCAAGTCGTTTTGCTGACCCAATACGTCTTGCCAAGATTTGCGCCCGGCAATGAATTGACGTCGGTAAGAGGCCAGCAATTGTTCCGATGCCTCGACAGCAGGAACCCAAGAACGCTCCAGCGCTCGGGTTCGTGACAATTCTTGCATCTTGGCGTTGAGCGAATCGCGCGCGTCGCGGATCGCGGTTTGGATGTTGATGTCCCGTGCTTGCGCTCGCGCGATGGCGCTCTGAACTTGCTCACGCGATGAAAAACCGCGCCCCGGCGTGTACTCCAAAGCCAAGCCCACTTTTTTGTCATTCGTGATCGGTTCGTTGATTCCTTGCTGGTACTGAAGGTAAAGTGAGGGCCAGCGACTCGCCTCGATTCGCTTGACTTCTGCCTGAGCGACGGATGCTTCAAACTGTACACGCCGCACCGTGGGTTGGTAACGTGCAATTTGCTCCAACTCGGTGACCGAAGGAAGATCCACGGAACGGTGAATGGCTTCTAACCAAACCTGCATTTGATCTTGATTCAAGCGATCAGCCGCAGTGATTTCAACGCCAACCAATTCACGCAGACGCTTGAGCGCCAAATCACGCTCGGCAACGAGCGAGGCCCGACCAATTTGCGCTTGTATGACCCGTGCCTTGGCCAACTCCAGTTCGACTTTAGGCGATATTCTGGCGTCCACGCGGCGCTCCATCATGGCCACCAAGTCTTCAAGTTGTTCAATGCCTTGGTCAACGATCGCCGTCTTTTCAACCGACAGCAAATAGTTCTGCCACGCCTCGACGACACGTGTTCCAATGGTCAGCGCTTGCTCCTGTGCAGTGGTTTTTTGCATCTCTGCTGATGCACGAGAAACGTCTTCCGCGGCGTCAATCGCGCCGCCCGACCATAACGGCTGTCTGATGACGACTGCTGCGGTGGTGCCACTGGATTGGCTGAGGCTATTGACGCTCAACTCAGGGTAGCGCTGACGCTGGGCATACGCCACATCAACATCCGCGGCATCTGCCAAACGCTGCGCGTTCAAAATCGATGGGTGGTGGCGCGTGGCCTCCTGCACCAAACGGGTCAAATCCCATACCGGGATCTCTTGCGCTTGGGCCTGTAGCGCCCAACCCAGCGCAAGCGTCACCAAAGCGAGGCGGCAGACACCAAAGATGAAACGCATGAAATCCTTAACCAGTCTCGAACGCCGATCATTCTTCCACAGCCATCCGCGAACAGCGCCCGAGTTCCTGGACATGCGTAATTATTCGCCTAATTTGTATGAAATTTACAACTTAATAAAGCACTTACAAGGGATTTTTAATTTCGATCTTGGGCTTGCTTTGGCTTAGCTTGCACGCTTGTGACTCGTCTTGACCCACCAGCAGCCATGGCAGCGGGCATTTGTGTCGACTACAATTCATGCTGACGCGGGCGTAGTTCAATGGTAGAACTTCTGCTTCCCAAGCAGATAGCGTGGGTTCGATTCCCATCGCCCGCTCCATCGAGGCGCGTCCATTGGGTCTATTTGGCGCGGCTGGCGGGGGTAATGTTCGTCTCCGCTTTCCTTCATATTACATCGCGATACCTCTCCTTCACGCCTTGCAACCCTTTGGGGAACCCCCAGAAGCAAATATAGGCTTGACTGCGTTGTTATTTGTGCGCAATTTTCATTTCATGAAGCACCAATAGACCTCGCATAGCCACAAGTAGCATTACCTCGTTTTGATCCCTCAGACGCAGAAGGCAAAACTTATTGACATTTGCCGTCTTTTTCACAGACAATAGAGGTACTCGAACGGCAATCTGCCGTGACAGACGAGCGGGCTGTACGAGCCTCTCTTTTTGCAAACCACGCAAATGGAGGGACTATCATGCCTTCACGTATCACCTCACCGGACGAGGCTAAACCGGATTTCCTTATCACCCCTAACGAGTGCCAGCGGCGTCTGGCTATAGGGCAAACCACGTACTATGAGTGGGTTCGCCGAGGGTGGCTCCATCCAATTTCCTTCAGCAAGCGTCTTCACAGGTTACGAGCCTCTGAGGTTGATGCCCTTATCGACGAAATGCAGAAGGGCGGTGCGAAATGAAGTCGCCCCTCGAATTTGCATTGGCGTACGCCGCCCTCGGTTGGCACGTTTTGCCAGTCTGGTCAGTCAACGAACACGGCCATTGCCGTTGCCCCAAGGGCAAAAACTGCACATCACCAGGAAAACATCCGCACCGCCTTGCACCGCACGGGCACCTCGATGCGACCACTGACCCAACCACCATCACGCATTG
>JALRFN010000377.1 GCA_023268425.1 Burkholderiaceae bacterium
GAATGTATTTCAAAAAATTTAGCAAAACAGGTGGTGGGTTTTGGTCGAAACAGCGAGACCCAAAATGGCGCCTCGCCTTCGATGCGCCAGCCCACCAGCAATATGGTCAGGGCGCCCAGAGCCACGACGTAGTACCAACCGGAACGCAGCGTGCCCCACAGCGGTGGCACCTCGCTGGCGTCAACCCCGGCCAGGCCGTTGCGGCAAGCGTACAAGTCAGACTGCAGCAGCAGGGCGGCGTAATAAAGCAGCGCTGGAATCAGCGCCGCGCTGATGATGTGCACATAGGGCATGTTCAAAAAGCTGGCCATGATGAAAGCCGCCGCACCCATGACCGGGGGCATCAAACAGCCGCCCGTGGAGGCGCAGGCTTCGACAGCAGCGGCGTACTTCGGTTCGTAGCCACAGCGGCGCATGGTCGGGATGGTCAGCGTGCCCGTGGTCAACACGTTGGAGGTGGGGCTGCCCGACAACATGCCAAACAAGCCGGAGGACACGATGGCCACTTTGGCGGGCCCTCCACGCGAGCGACCCAGCAAGGCCGAGGCGAAATTCATGAAAAACGCGCTGCCGCCGGTGTTGGCCAAGACCACGCCGAACACCAAAAAGCCAATCAAGGTGTCGGACACCACCTGCACGGGGATGCCGATGATGCTTTGCAGGCCGTACACGTGCTCGCGCACCGTGCCGCCCAGGGTGAACTGCACCCCCCACAAAAACCCGGGCATGTGGTCGGCGTACATGGGGTAGGTGCCAAAAATCAAACAGACCACGAACAAGATGGTCTCACCCGTGCGGCGCACCGCCTCCAGGGCCAACAAGGTGAACAGGCCCGCCACCACGGTGGGGCCCATGGGCGCATCCAAGTTCCAACCCCGGTCAATGGCGAGTTGGGCGTTGCTGCCGATCCAAAGCGCTAAGCCCAACACGGCGGCACTCAGGAGCCAGTCAAACCATTGCACGTTTTTGCGCCCCTTCATCGCGGGGAAGGCCAAAAAGCCAATGGCGCAAAACACGCCAATCATCACGTAGTAATAGGTGGTGCTGATGGGCCGAATGCCACCCAAGCCCAGGTTGAAGACCTGGTTGATGGAGATCAGCAGCCCCAGCGCCGTCAACACAAACACGACGTTGCGCGCCAAGCCATGCAAGCGCGGGGAGGGCGCCTCAGGGTCAACGATCTCGGGGACATCAATCGATGCATCGGCTGAAGACATGGGCACATCCAAAGGAGAGAGACAGCAGACACCACCCCTTGGCGCTGGGCGAAGGGGTGGTCAGGGGGCAGTGTTGAGCTTTACAGCGAAGCCAGCACTTCAGCGCGCACCGGGTACCAGAGCTTTTGCATCTCGGGAATTTCCAGTGAAGACGCTTTGGGCGTTTTGGCGATCAGTTTGTCCCACGCCGCCTTCAAAGCCGCATGGCGTTTGAGCATCGCGTCCTGCCAGGCTTGGTGTTCAGGCGTCCATTGGCCGATTTCTTTGAAGTAGCGGATGGCGCCATCGTGCATGGCTGCGTCCATGGGAGGGGTACCTGCCAACTTGACGTCCCAACGCTTGGCCACTTTGTTGACATCTTTGTACATGTCAAAGGTTTCCGCCACGGCCTTGGTGAAGGCGTAGGTTTCGTCTGCCGAGGTTTCGGTTTTGCAGGTGATCATGGGGTAGCGATAGCCCAGCATCCAGACCGGGTTGTCGTCACTGAGGCCTGCGCCCACGGTCTCGTGAATGGGGTCAACAAA